>CAIPUP010000406.1 GCA_903868285.1 uncultured beta proteobacterium | reverse complement strand
CTGGCTGCGTGCCCAGATGGTGACGTGGGAGCGCTGGTTGTGCGCACCATAATCGGAGATCTGCTTGGAGCACGGGCAAAGACTGGTCACTGGCACCACCACCTTCAGGGTCAGTGAAGTCTCCCCATCCTTGATGTCGCCAATAAAGCTGACATCGTAATCAATCAGGCTTTCCACCTTGGACACCGGTGCTGCCTTGTTGATGAAATAGGGGAAGTTCATCTCGACATGCCCGGCCTGGGCTTCCAGTCGTACCACCATCTCGGCCAGCATCTGCTTGAACGATGGAACCGAAATCTCACGCTCATGCGCGTTGAGAATGTCGACAAAGCGCGACATGTGTGTGCCCTTGAACTGGTGTGGCAGCGCCACATACATGTTGAACAGGGCCACGGTGTGCTGCACACCACCAGCACGCTCGGCAACTTTTACCGGATGACGGATAGCCTTGATCCCAACCTTATCAATGGCCAGACGGCGTCGGTCTTCCGAGCCCTGCACATCCGGAATCGGGTCAACACGGTCGCGATTATTCATGACTGCCTTTCAGGAAAGTCTTTGTTCGATACTGCGCCGGATACCCTCGGCATCAAGACCCAGTTGCACCAACAGGCGCACTGGATCGCCATGATCAATAAAGTGATCGGGCAAGCCCAGATGCAGCAATTGCACTGCAAGGCCGGCTTCGGCCAATGCCTCAGCCACGGCGCTGCCGGCACCGCCCATGATCTGATGTTCTTCGATGGTCACCAGCAGGCTGTGACGCGCCGCCAGCTCCTTGACCAGCGCCGTATCCAGCGGTTTGACAAAGCGCATATCCACCACGGTTGCGTCCAGTGCCAATGCTGCCTGCTGCGCCGGTCCTACCATGCTGCCAAACGCCAGCAAGGCCACCGTGCCCGCACCTTCACGACCGCGCCGCAACACCCTGGCCTTGCCCACGGGAAGGACATTCAGCCCGGGCTGCAAGACTGTACCCGGACCACTGCCACGCGGATAACGCACCGCCGAGGGGCCGTCGTGCAGAAAACCGGTGGTCAGCATCTGCCGGCACTCGTTTTCGTCCGACGGGGTCATCACCACCATATTGGGAATGGCGCGCAGGTAAGCCAGATCAAATACACCATTGTGCGTTGCCCCATCCGCTCCCACCACACCGCTGCGATCGAGCGCAAACAACACCGGCAAATTCTGTATCGCCACATCATGGATCAGCTGGTCGTAACCACGCTGCAGGAACGTGGAGTAGATCGCCACCACCGGCCGCAAGCCCTCACAGGCCAGACCGGCGGCGAAGGTGACCGAATGCTGCTCGGCAATACCGACATCGAAATAGCGCGTCGGGAATTCCTGCTCAAAACGCACCAGACCGGAGCCTTCGCGCATCGCTGGGGTGATTCCCACCAGGCGTGGATCGGCTGCCGCCATGTCGCACAGCCAGTCACCGAAGATCTGGGTGTAGCTGGGCTTGCCGCCGGATGATTTCTTGATGCCCTCGGCCGGATCGAACTTGCCCGGGCCGTGATACAGCACCGGATCGGCCTCGGCCAGTTTGTAACCCTGGCCCTTGCGCGTCACCACATGCAGGAACTGCGGCCCCTTGAGCTCGCGCATATTGCGCAGGGTCGGTATCAGCGCATCCAGATCATGGCCATCGATCGGACCGACATAGTTGAAGCCGAACTCCTCGAACATGGTGGAAGGCGTGACCATGCCCTTGGCATGCTCCTCCACCCGCCTTGCCAACTGCCACAACGGTGCACCCAGCACCTTCTCTCCGGCCTTTTTGGCCGCAGCGTAAAAGCGTCCCGACATCAGCCTCGCCAGGTAGCGATTGAGCGCACCCACCGCGGGTGAGATCGACATATCGTTGTCGTTCAGTATCACCAGCAGGTCGGTATCCATAACACCGGCATTGTTCATGGCTTCAAACGCCATGCCGGCTGACATCGCCCCGTCGCCGATGATGGCCACCGCGCGGCGCGACTCGCCGCGCAGGCGTGCCGCCTGCGCCATCCCCAGCGCTGCTGAAATCGAGGTACTGGAATGCGCCGTGCCGAAGGTGTCATAGGCCGACTCATCGCGGCGCGGAAATCCGGAAAGCCCACCCAGCATGCGCAATTGCGCCATGCGGTCGCGCCGTCCGGTGAGAATTTTGTGGGCATAGGTCTGATGACCGACGTCCCAGACCAATCTGTCCTCGGGCGTGTCATAGACGTAATGCAAAGCGATGGTCAGCTCGACCGTACCCAGGTTGGAGGACAGATGCCCACCGGTGCGACTGACCGACTCGAGCACAAAGGCGCGCAGCTCCAGCGCCAGTTGCGCCAGCTGTTTGCGATCCAGGCGACGCAGGTCGGAAGGATCGTTGATGGTTTTCAGCAGCGCATCGCCGGGCGATGGCTCCGCCGAAGTACCAGGCAAGTGGGTGTCGTTACTGCGGGAGGTGCTCATAGGGCGGCGATTTTAGCCGCGCCGGGGCGGCTGCGCCCGATGCGTCAAAACTTTCTGAGCACGATGAAATCGGCCATGGCAGCCAGGCGCTGCGTGGCGACTGGCATTGGTGCAGTCTTACCTGCCGAGCCCAATTCCTTCAGTTGGGCATGGGCTTGGGCGCGCAAATCCTCAGCCAGTGACTTGGCCGCCGCAACACCGAGAAGACTGACGTAGGTGGGCTTGTTCGCAGCGGCATCCTTGCCCGCCGTCTTGCCCAGGGTGGCGGTGCTGGCCTCGGCATCCAGAATGTCATCCACCACCTGAAACGCCAGGCCGACGCAGTGGGCAAATCGATCCAGTCGCGCCAGATCCTCGGGCTGCGGGTTGCTGCCGCAGCGCGCGCCCAGGGCAACCGCGGCCACAATCAATGCGCCGGTCTTTTGAACATGCATCATTTCCAGTTCCGGCAGGCTCAGTGCCTTGCCGACGCTGTCCAGGTCGACGGCCTGGCCACCCGCCATGCCGCGGCTGCCGGCAGCCACGGCCAGCAAGCGCAGCATTTCGAGTTGTACCGCCGGCTGATCGCTCAAGGTCTGCTGCGACAACAACTGGAACGCCAGGGATTGCAAGGCATCACCCACCAGCAATGCGGTCGGTTGATCGAACGCCACATGCACGGTCGGCTTACCCCGACGCAACACATCGTCATCCATGCAGGGCATATCGTCATGCACCAGCGAGTAGGCATGTATGCATTCGACAGCGCAGGCCACCGCCTCCAGTCGCACCGGATCGGCATTGAAACAGGTACCGGCAGCGAAGCTCAACAAGGGCCGAACGCGCTTGCCACCATCGAGCACGGCATAGCGCATGGCGCGATGCAGACCAGTGGGAAGCATTTGCGCTGGCGGCAATGCCTGTTCCAGGGCGCGCTCGACACGCGCTTGCACTGCTGACATCCAGGCTGCGAAATCACTCATGCCGCTGCTCACCCATACACTCACCGTACTCGTCGTGCTGTTGGTACGGGCCGTACTAGCCTCGCCCGCCGTAGATAGCGCCGTGATCGTCGTCGCCCTCGTCATCCTCGGCGTCCTCATCTTCCTCGTCATCACTGGAGGGCGTGGTACCAAAGGCCTTGAGCACATCGCCTTCTAGCACTTGCACCTGCTGCCGGGCCTGCGACAACGCGTTCTGACAGTACTGCACCAATACCAGTCCGCGCTTGTGCGCCGCCAGCGACTGCTCAAGCGATAACTCGCCGGCCTCCATGCGCTCGACGGTTGACTCCAGTTCTTCCAGCGCCGCCTCAAAACTCTTGGGCGCCACCGATGGATCGGAGGACTTGCTGCTTCTGGCCATGCTGTGCACGCTCGCTAGGCTAAAAAATGAGGGCGGACAATAACTTAGGGGCACTTCCTGGTCAATCGCGGATGATTTTGCGTTGATTGCCTATTGATCCACGATGTTTTACCGGATTGAAGTGAACAACAGCCACGGCTCGGGGCAAGTAATTCGGGCTAAAATCGCGCCTCGCTTCAAACCCCATCTCCATTCAGCCTGCCCCCGCGCCTTCGCGCCCGAGGAGGAACCCGCCGGTATGTCCGATCTGCCCAGCTCCCGAAGGCTCAAGCCCGGTGCATCTCAATTGCCCGTCGGCTGGTACTTTGACCAGCAAGTGTTCGAACTGGAGCAGAAGCTGCTTTTCGATGGCGGGCCGGGCTATGTCGGGCATGAGCTGATGGTGCCCGAGCCTGGCGACTATCACAGCCTTGCCTGGCAGGATCACGGCCAGCTGCTGGTGCGCAATGCCAACGGCGTAGAGCTTCTGTCCAACGTCTGCCGGCATCGGCAGGCTGTCATGCTGGAAGGTCGCGGCAATGCCCGTCATATCGTCTGCCCGCTGCATCGCTGGACTTACGACATGCACGGCAAGCTGCTTGGCGCACCACACTTCCCTGACAACCCCTGCCTCGATCTCGGTCGTTCGGCGCTGCAGCGCTGGCAGGGCCTGTTGTTCAACGGCAAACGCGATGTAGCGCGCGATCTGTCATCGCTGTCGCTGACCAGGGAATTCGACTTCTCCGGCTATCGCTTCGATCATGTGCAGATCACCGAGTACCAGCAGAACTGGAAGACCTTCATCGAGGTCTATCTCGAGGACTACCACGTCGAACCGTTCCATCCCGGGTTGGGCAACTTCGTTTCCTGCGATGACCTGCGCTGGGAATTCTCCGATGCCTTCTCGGTGCAAGTGGTCGGGGTCAAGAAAAATCTCGCGCGTGCCGGAACACCAGTCTATGAACGCTGGCATGAAGCGGTACGCAACTATCGCGAAGGCAAGGACCCCGCCTTCGGTGCCATCTGGATGCTGTACTACCCGAACGTGATGCTGGAGTGGTATCCGCACGTACTGGTGGTGTCCACGCTCATTCCGCGCTCGCCGCAGCACACCACCAATGTGGTGGAGTTCTATTACCCGGAAGAAATCGCCCTGTTCGAGCGCGATTTCGTCGAAGCCGAGCGTGCCGCCTATCTCGAGACCGCGCATGAGGACGACATCATTGCGCAGCGTATGGACCGCGGACGGCGCGTGCTGCTCGAGCGCGGCGATAACGAGATCGGCCCCTACCAGTCGCCGATGGAAGACGGCATGGTGCATTTTCATGAGTACCTGCGCGGCGCCATCGGTAACGACGTTGCCAATCTGTCCGGTCGCCTGCTGAAGCCTTGAGTGGCGTGATGTCCTTCACCGACCTGATCAGCTGCACCACGCTGTCGACCCATTTGCAGGATGCCGACTGGGTGGTGATCGATTGCCGTCACGACCTGACCGACCCGGAGCGCGGCCGTCGGGAGTACGCCGAAAGCCATATCCCGGGCGCGCACTTCCTGCATCTGGACCAAGACCTGGCGGGGCATCCGGAAGGGATGCCGGCGCGCGGTGGTCGTCATCCTCTGCCACAGCCGCGAGCCTTTGCAGCCCGCATGCAAGGCCTGGGTATTTCGCAGCGCAACCAGGTGATCGCCTACGATGCCCAAGGCGGCATGGTGGCAGCGCGCCTGTGGTGGATGCTGCGCCACTGGGCCGGGCACACTGCGGTGGCGGTACTGGACGGCGGCTGGCAGGCCTGGACTGCAGCAGGTCTGGCGCGCTCCAGCGCTGGCGTGGCCGCCACACCTGCAAGCGAAAGCTTTAGCTTCCAGACCCTGCAGCACAGCGTCGATGCCACATGGCTGCTGCAGCAGCTCGGCAGCCCGACGCTATGCCTGATCGATGCCCGCGCACCGGATCGCTTTCGCGGCCAGAACGAAACGCTGGACCCGGTGGGTGGCCGCATTCCCGGCGCGCGCAATCGTTTTTTTCGCGACAACCTGCAAGCGGATGGACGCTTCAAACCCGCGCCGCAATTGCGCAGCGAGTTTCTCGCCCTGCTCGATGGCCTCTCGCCCGATCAGAGCGTGCATCAGTGCGGCTCCGGGGTGTCGGCCTGCCACAATATTCTCGCCATGGAAGTCGCTGGCATGAGCGGTATGCGGCTCTACCCCGGCTCCTGGAGCGAATGGTGTGCCGATGCCTCGCGCCCGATAGCCAGCGGCGAACCGGCCGCGCTTGAAATCCCGAAGCCACCGCGGACTTGATCGAGGACCTGAGGATGACCCTGTTGAATCCCGCAGCGCTGGCACCGGACAGTCCGCACGGCCCGCACGGCAGTGCCGAGCAGCAATATCTGCAGCTGATGCAGCATGTGCTGCAGCGTGGTCAGGCCAAGTCGGATCGCACCGGCACCGGCACGCTGTCGACCTTTGGCTGGCAGCTGCGCTGCGATCTTGGTGCCGGCTTCCCGCTTCTGACCACAAAAAAATTACATTTAAAATCAATAATTTACGAACTACTATGGTTCCTGCAGGGCAGCACCAACGTGCGCTGGCTGCAACAGCATGGCGT
>CAIPUP010000405.1 GCA_903868285.1 uncultured beta proteobacterium | reverse complement strand
GCCTCGGCCTGGCTGTGCAATTGCACCGTGTCGGCTGGCTCGGCCTCACGCTGCAGCGCGTCCGCATCGGCCGACTCGACGCTGCGCTGCACCCGTCCGGCTACTGCCGCCTGCTCCAGTGCCAGGGCATTGAACCACTGCCGCACCTTGTTGCGGGCGCGGCCACTGCGGAGATAGCCCAGCTCAGCGTTCAGCCAATCACGGCTTGGTCCGCCCTGCTTGCTGGTGAGAATCTCCACCCGCTGCCCGGTGGCCAGCGGCGTATCCAGCGGCACGATCGCGCCATTGACCTTGGCACCACGACAGCGATGGCCCAGATCGGTATGCAGCGCATAGGCAAAGTCCACCGGCGTCGAGCCGGTCGGCAGATCGATCACCTTGCCCTGCGGCGTGAGCACATACACGGTGTCATCCAGCGCTGCCTGCTTGAACTGCTGCAGCCAGTCGGCGCTGTCGACCACATCGTCGCGCCAGGCCAGCACCTGCCGCAGCCAGGCGATTTTCTGGTCGAACGGATCCCCCGCGCGGCGACCCTCCTTGTAGCGCCAGTGCGCCGCCACCCCCAGCTCGGCCTCATGGTGCATGTCGTGGGTGCGGATCTGTACCTCCAGTCCGCGTCCCTGCGGTCCGGTCACCGCCGTATGCAGCGAGCGGTAATGGTTGCCCTTGGGGCGCGAGATGTAGTCATCGAACTCGCGCGGAATCGGTTGCCACAGGTTATGCACCACCCCCAGCGCGCTGTAGCAGTCCTTCAGCTCGGGCACCAGGATGCGCAAGGCGCGCAGATCGTAGAGCTGATCGAAACTCAAAGACTTGTTCTGCATCTTGTTCCAGATGCTGTAGATGTGCTTGGGCCGGCCACTCACCTCGGCCTGCACCCCGGCGGCCTGCAACGCAGCCTGCAACAGCACGATGGCCTGCGCGATATAGGCCTCGCGCTCGGCACGTCGCTCATCCAGCATGCCGGCGATCTGGCGATAGGTGTCGGGCTCGAGGAACCGGAACGACAGATCCTCCAGCTCCCACTTGAGCTGCCACACGCCCAGACGATTGGCCAGCGGGGCATAGATATCCAGCGTCTCGCGCGCCAGTCTTCGGCGCTGGTCGTTCCCGGCGCTGCCACCGCCAGCGCCCGACAGGCTGAGCCAGCGCAGCGTCTGGGTGCGACTGGCCAGTCGCAGCATCACCACCCGGATGTCCTGCACCATCGCCAGCAGCATCTTGCGCAGGATCTCGGCCTGCGGATCGGCGGCGCTGGCAACGCCCCGCTCTGATGCCGGCCGCGTCACCACATGCAGGCTCTCGAGCCGGCTGATCCCGGACACCAGCGTCCCGACGTCCCGGGCGAGCGTGGGGTCGAAGGCCTTGCCCAGGCGCTCTGGCAGTTCGGCCGGGACCGGCCAGGCAAACAGCAAGGCGGCGATACGGCACTCTGCGTCCATGCGCAACTCGGCCACCTGCATCGCCATGCCCAGCGCATGCGCCATCATGGTTTCACCGCTACTCAGGCAACGCTCGCCATAGGCCTGCTGCGCCAGCGTCAGTGACTGCGCCAGTGCTGTTTGTTCGGCGGCACGCAGGCCCGCGCCGAGCGCAAGCAAATCGACGCGGGTATCGGCGGGAATATCGACGCCAGTATCGGCGGGGATATCAGGGCTGCTAATGGAAGGGCTTGGGATGGGCGAAGGCATCGCGACATGATCGCAAGCCCCGCGCCGCTTGTATATCCCCGAGGTGTATATCTCCGCGCCGACCTTGATCCGCCGACCTTGATCCGCCGACCTTGATCCGCCGACCTTGATCTGCGGACCCTGTTGTCCCCTTACGCCACATTCGCCAGCAAAAACTCCCGCACCAGCGCCACCTGCTCGGGCTGCATCAGGCTGGGCGCATGACCAATGCCAGGCAGCTCCACCCACTGCAGCGGCGGATTGCGCGGGCCGCGCCGGGTCATGGCACGGGCGGTGTCGGCGCCAAGCAGGTCGGACTCGGCACCCCGCAGCAGCAGGCTGGGACAGCGCACCGCATCCCACAGCGGCCAGAGATCGACATCGGCCAGCGCAGGCTCGGGCAGCACCGCGCCGCTTGCGGTGCTGCTTGCGGTGCTGCTTGCGATGCTGCTTGCGGCGCCGCTGCTCGCATCACTCGCCGCCCTGTTGCCCGCCACCAGCCCGGCTCCGGCATGGAAGGGCAGCGCGATGGCCGGGTCGTAGTGCATGCGCCAGCCGGGGCCCGCGCCAGAGCCAGAACCCTCAAGCGGCTTGACCACCGCCTCGGTCAGCGCCCGCCATTGCGCGTCGCTGTGCGGGCCGAAGGGCGCGCACACCCGCCGCACATAGGCCTCGGCCGCTGCCAGATCGGGCATGGCCGGCCACTGCCCGAGATAACTCGCAATTCGCCGCAGCGACACCCCCGACACCAGCGCCCCGGCCTCGTTCAGCACCAGCCGGCTGATGGGTGTCTGCGGCAGCGCCGCCAGCGCCATGCCGATCAGCCCGCCCATGGAGGTGCCCAGCCAATGCACCGTCGGCACGTCCAAGCGTGCAATCAGCGTCACCATGTCCGCGACATAGAACGGCAGCGTGTACTCCATCGGATTGCGCAGCCAGTCGGACTCACCGCGTCCGGGCATGTCGGGGCAAATCACGCGGTAATGCCGGCACAGCGCAGCGGCGATGACATCGAAGTCGCGCGCACTGCGGGTCAGGCCATGCACGCAGATCAGCACGCGCGGGTTGGCGGCATCGCCCCATTCGCGATAGGACAAGCGGTGCAGGCCCCCGGGGGTGATGCATTGCACCGATTTCACTACTGCTGCAGTCATGAGAGCATCCAATTTTATCAATAAAATCAATAACTTATATGACTATTTCGGCTCGCCCAGCTCGGTCGGCTCGCTCAGCTCGGCTTGCTCAGTACCAATAGCGCTGTTGCAGACTGCGCTGGCGCTGCCACTGCAAGCCGCCCGGGGCGAACTGTACTTGCAGCGCGCCCTCCTCGTCGGTGCGCAGCACCTGCGCCCCGGCCTGCTGCCAGCGCTCCACTACCTCGGCCCGCGGATGCCGGAAGCGATTGCGATAGCCGGCCGATACCAGCGCCAGTTGCGGCCGGGTGGCGGCGATGAATTCAGCCGAGGAAGAACTGGCGGAGCCGTGATGCGGCACCAGCAGCACATCGGTTTTTAAGCCGTTGGCCGTGGATTCGGCGGCGATCAGCCGTGCCTCGGTACGCCGCTCGATATCGGCCAG
>CAIPUP010000404.1 GCA_903868285.1 uncultured beta proteobacterium | reverse complement strand
GTGGGAATGAACGCAGCAACGAGGCAACACAACCGCACCGGGGGAGCTCATGAAAAATTACTATAAGTTATTGATTTTAAACGGATTTTTTTCTTGTCGTCGGGGCAATATGGCAAGCCTGCCAGGCTGGATGCGCATACTGGCGCGGGGGCTAGGCGCGGGTCTGAGCCTGTTCGGAAGTTTGGGCGCAGGTCTGGGCTTGGCCCTGGGAATGAGTGGCGCGGCACAGGCGCAAGCCCCGGAATACCCCAGCCGCAGCATCCGCCTGGTGGTGAATTTCCCCGCCGGCGGGCCGGCCGATATCTTCGGCCGTGCCATCGCTGCCCGGCTCGGCCCCGCACTCGGTCAGCAAGTGGTGGTGGACAACCGGGGCGGTGCCGGTGGCGTGATCGGCACCGATGCCGTGGCCAAGGCGGCACCGGATGGCTACACCCTGCTGGTGTCGCCGGCGGGGTCGCTTGCCATCGCCGCGGGCATCACCAAGCTGCCGTATGACAACCTGAAGGATCTGGCACCCATCACCCTGCTGGTGAATGTGCCGGAGATTCTGGTGGCGATACCGTCGCTGGGCATCAAGACGCTGCCGGATCTGATCGCCCAGGCCAAAGCCAGTCCGGGCAAGTTCCGTTTTGCCTCGACCGGTAATGCCGGCATGCCGCATCTGGCGGGCGAACTGCTCAAGCGCGAGGCTGGCATCGACATCGTGCATGTGCCGTACAAGGGCGCAGCCCCGGCGGTGAACGATCTGCTGGGCGGGCATGTCGACATCATGTTTGCCGACATCCCGGTGCTGCTGCCACACATTCAATCGGGCAAGTTGAACGCACTGGCTATCGGCAGCGAGCGCCGTGCGCCCTCGACACCCAGCGTGCCGACCACCGCCGAACTGCGCCTGCCTGGGGTGCTGGCGAATAACTGGTACGGCCTGCTGGCACCGGGTGGCACGCCGCGGTCCATCATCAACAAGCTCAACCAGGTGACGGTGGCGGCGCTGAAATCGGCCGAGCTGCAGGCGCAATTGGGTAATCAGGGCGCGATTCCGGTGGGCAACTCGCCGGAGGAATTCGCCGCCTTCCTGCGCAATGAAACCAATCGCTGGGGCACCCTGGCACGCAGCATCGGTGCGAACTGGGAATAAACAGCGGGACTGCGCAGCGGGACTGCGCAGCGGAACTGAGCAGCGGAACTGAGCAGCGGGTAACCAGCCGCCATGCACAATCCGTCGACGACGACGACAACAAGGACAAGGCCACCATGACCAAGGATTCCACCACCCTGACTCTGCACTGGTCACCACGTTCGCCATTTGTACGCAAGGTGATGCTGTTCGCGCATGAGACCGGACTGGCCTCGCGTCTGAACCTGGTGCGCTCGGTGGTGGCGATGACCACGCCCAATGCGGCCCTGATGCGTGACAACCCGCTATCGAAAATCCCCACCCTGGTGCTGGGTGATGGCAGCGTGCTGTTCGACTCGGCGGTGATCTGCGATTACCTCGACACCCTGCATGCCGGTCCGCGCCGTATTCCGGGCAGTGGCGCGGCACGCTGGCAGGTGCTGCGCTGGCAATCGCTGGGTAACGGACTGCTGGATGCGCTGGTGCTTTGGCGCAACGAACGCGACAAGCCAGCCGAACGCCAGACCGCGGCCTGGATGAGCAGCTTTCAAACCAAGCTCGATGCCACGCTGGCGGCACTCGAAGCCGAAACGCCGCAACTGCAAAGCACCTTGCTGTCCGGCAATGTCCGCAGCCATGACAAGCCCGAGGTGGTACTGAACCTCGGACATGTCAGCCTGGTTTGCGCACTGGGCTATCTGGATTTTCGTTTCAGCGACATCGACTGGCGCAGCGGCCATCCGGCCCTGGCCGGATGGTTTGCAGCGCTGGCACAACGCCCGTCGTACCAGGCCACCCTGCCAGGGGAGTGAGCGGGGGGGGGTTGGCCGGCGGCGCCGCGCGCAGCGCTGCATGGGCACTACACGGCAAACAGCCTTACTTGATCGCCGCCATCTTGCACTGCGGTGCATAGGGGTCGGAGAAGTTGCTGGCGATCTTGCTGATGGTCTTGTTGGTGACGCGGCCCTTGGCATCCTTCACCACCAGCCGCAGATACAGATCATGGATCGGCATGTGGTTGCTGTTGAACTTGAACGGGCCACGCACCGACTTGAAGTTGGCAGCGCGGATGGCGCGCTGGAATGCCACCCGGTCTTCCACCTTGCCCTTGACATCGCGCACCGCGGCATCCATCAGCGCCATGGTGTCCCAGGCCTGTGCCGCGTACATCGAGGGCAGGCGCTTGTATTCCTTTTCGAACTCGGCCACAAAGCGCTTGTTCTCGGCATTGTCCAGGTCATGTGCCCAGTGGCTGGAGTTGAATGCGCCCAGCAGGGTGTCGCCCAGTGCCTTGATGGTGTCCTCGTCACCCGAGTAGCCCGG
>CAIPUP010000403.1 GCA_903868285.1 uncultured beta proteobacterium | reverse complement strand
CAGCTTGATATAGCTGCTGGCACTGGTGCGATCATTGAAGCGGATCTTGTAGCCCACCGCCGTACCCAGCTCGCATTGCAATTCCTGCGCGATACGGCTGGCGGTGGCACGTGCGGCGATACGCCGCGGCTGGGTGTGACCAATCAGTCCGTTGACGCCACGCCCGAGTTCAAGACAGATCTTGGGCAGCTGGGTGGTCTTGCCCGAACCGGTTTCGCCGCAGACGATGACCACCGGGTTTTCGGCAATGGCACGTGCGATATCTTCGCGTCGCGCACTGACCGGCAACTCTGGCGGAAAGCTCGGGCGCGGCAGTGCCTCGCGACGCGCCTGCAATTGCTCAGGGGTGTAGCGACTACGAACAGAACGGGGCTGGCTGGAGCGCGGCTGAGGGTCGGATGCGGGCATGGAGGCATAATCATCCCATGTTGCTCAGTGCCAAATGGCCTGTCGATCTTTGGCTTGCGAATTTCATCTGGCGCTGCAGGCAGAAATGGATATCCCTGTGACAACTCTCGAGAACCACACCCCATCCGGCTATGTCCCCGACGGCGTAGCACCACTTGCGGTACTGCGCCGCTTCGCCGCACACGATGGCAGCCTGTTCAGCCTGCTGCATAGCCGCTGTGTGCAGCAACCCGACAAACTGCTGATGCTGTTTCCCGCCAGCAGCGGCGAACAGCGCTGGAGCTATGCTGAATTCGAACGCGACGTGCTGCGAGCCAGCGCGCTGTATGCGGCACGCGGCGTGCAACAGGGGGATCGTATCGGCGTGATGTCAGCCAGTCATCCGGCAACGGTCATCACCTTGTTTGCCCTGGCACGACTGGGCGCGATCATGGTGCCGGTCAATCCCGACTACGGTCTGGAAGAATCCGGCTATGTGTTGCGTCATGCCGAGGTCAGCGGTGTGTTGTGTTCACCGCAGTGCCTGCTGATCGCGCAAGCGGCCTGTGCAGCGATGCCAGTGACGCCATGGTTCCTGCTCAATGCCAGCGTACCTGCCGATGCCGAGGCGCCCTTGCACCAGGCAGCGGCAGGTCTGTCGCTGTTCGAGCAGGAACTGGCGCTGTCACTGCCACAAGACCTGACTGAAAACCTTCAGACAGTCGCTCCCGGCAAGGCCAACGACACCTGCCTGTTCATCTACACCTCGGGTACGACCGGCTTTCCCAAGGGCGTGATGCACAGCCAGCGCAATCTCACCCTGGCCGGCGAAGGCTTTGTCGAGCGCCTGTACGTGCAACCGGATGAACGGCTGCTGGCGGTATTGCCGCTGTTTCATATCAATGCGCTGCTGTATTCGCTGTGCGGCGCACTCGCCGCTGGCGCGACCTATGTGCTGGCGCCGCGCTTTTCCGCCTCGACATTCTGGCCGCTGGTGCTGCAAAGCGGTGCCACCCTGGTCAACACCATCGCCGCGATCACCTCCATCCTGCTCAAGCGCCCGGCCTCGGAATTCATCCCGGATCACAGCCTGCGCAAGCTGTATGGCGCACCACTCACGGCCGAGATGATCGATGGCTTTCGCGAACGCTTTGGCGT
>CAIPUP010000402.1 GCA_903868285.1 uncultured beta proteobacterium | reverse complement strand
CGGGCATCGGTCGTTCAGCGCCCTCGGTGCATCGTGGCAGTGGCATGACCGGTGAAGGCAGCACCTACGTCGCGGTGCCGCCGCAGCAGGTCTGGGACAGCCTGCTCGATCCGGAATCGCTGCGGGCGGTCATTCCGGGTTGCGAATCGCTGGAGTCGACCGGCGAGAACGCCTATCGCGTGCTGGCGCGGGTGGGCATCGGTCCGGTGCGTGGGCGCTTCACCACCGATGCGCGCTTCATTGATCTGCAGCCACCGCACAGCATGACCATGGTGGTCGAGGCCAGCGGTCCGCTCGGTGCGTCGCGCGGTGCTGGTGAAGTGCGATTGGTGGCCGAGGGCGAGGGCACACGGGTGCACTACAGCTATGGCGTCGATCTGTCCGGGCGCATTGCAGCGGTGGGCAGCCGCATGCTCGATGGCGCGGCGCGGGTGTTGATCGGGGCCTTTTTCGAGGCTCTGGCGCGGCGCGCCCGGGGTGCTGGTGACAATGGTCAGTCTGCTGCTGACGCCGGCTGGTGGAAAAAACTGTTACGCATGCTCGGTCTGCATGCAGGAGGACAACAATGAAACCGGCACAGTTCGATTACGTGCGCGCCGGCAGCGTCGAGCAGGCCACTGCCTTGCTGGCGCAGCATGGTGCGCGTGCCCGCATTCTGGCCGGCGGTCAGTCACTCATGGCCATGCTCAATATTCGCCTGGCCGAACCCGCGCTGCTGATCGACATCTCCGGGCTTGGCGGGCTGCGCGATATCCGTATTGATGGAGACTGGGTCGAGATCGGTGCTGGGGTCACACAGGCCGAGTTGCTGGCCTGGCCGGCACTGGCGACCGAGTTGCCCCTGCTGGCGCTGGCGTTGCCCTCGGTCGGCCACTTTCAGACGCGCAATCGCGGCACGGTGTGCGGCTCGCTGGCGCACTCCGATCCCAGCTCCGAGCTGCCCTTGTGTCTAGCCCTGCTCGGTGGCGAGGTGGTGTTGCGCTCGCAGCGCGGCACGCGCCGATTGCGCGGCCAGGCGTTTCAGACCGGCATGCTGAGCACTGCACGCGAGGCCGATGAGCTGCTGCTGGCGGTGCGCTTTCCGCGCGCGCGCGCCGGACAGGGCTTTGCCTTTCATGAGGTGGCGCGCCGGCATGGCGACTTTGCCATCGTCGCGCTGGCGGTGTCGGCCGATGCCAGTGGCGCCACGCTGGCGGTGGGTGGTGTGGCCGATACCCCGGCGCTGTGCAAGCTGGGTTTGGACCGCGGCAGTGAGTCCAGTGGTGCCGAGCTGGACGCGGCGCTGAATGCCTTTGCCTGGGAGATGGGCGGCAACGACGACCTGCATGCCACGGCGCGCTACCGGCGCGAGCTGGTGCGGCGACTGGCGCCGGGGCTGATCGCCGAGGCGCTGCAGCGCCGTGCTTCAGCCTGAGCCGCAGCCCGGTAACCAACCCATCCAACGTAGCAGAACAAGTGAACACGCAACCCCGAGGATAGCCACCATGGCCGAGCAGCAAGCATCCCCCACATTGAAAGCCGGACAACGGCATGAAGTGTCACTGGAACTGAATGGTCGTCAGGTCAGCGGCTGGGCCGAGCCGCGCATGCTGCTGTCGGACTTTATCCGGCATGAGCTGGGTGCCACCGGTACCCACGTCGGCTGCGAGCATGGTGTGTGCGGTGCCTGCACCGTGCGCATTGATGGCAAGGCGGTGCGCGCCTGTCTGACGCTGGCGGTGCAGGCCGAGGGCAGCAAGATCCAGACTGTGGAAGGGCTGGCAGCTGCCGACGGAAAACTGTCCTTGCTGCAACAGGCCTTCCAGCGCAATTTCGCGCTGCAGTGCGGCTACTGCACCCCCGGCATCCTGATGTCGCTGGCGCACTATCTGGAAACCAATCCTTCGCCCAGCGAGCAGCAGCTGCGCGAGGTGATTGGCGGTCATCTGTGCCGTTGCACCGGCTACACCCACATCATGGCGGCCGCGGTCGAGGCTGCCGCCGCCATGCGTCAGGCTGGCTAGGCTTCCCCAATGAGCTGGAACGCTGAGCGGCAGACGCTGTGCATCGGTGTCGTGGGCTGCGGCACCATGGGGCGCGGCATCGCGCAGATTGCCGCGCAGGCGGGTATCCGGGTGCGCCTGTTCGATCAGCAGCCGGCTGCGGTGGCCGCCGCCCGCGCGGCTATCGGCGAAGTGTTGCAGCGACTCCTCGACAAAGGCCGCATCACGCCGGTGGCGCTGCAAGACGCACTGGCTTGTCTGCAGCCGGCCGACAGCCTGGCCGCGCTGGCCGAGTGCGATCTGGTGGTCGAGGCGATTGTCGAGCGGCTGGAGGTCAAGCGCGAGTTGCTGGTGGCGCTGGAGGCGGTGCTGCGCGAGGACGCCATCCTGGCCTCGAACACGTCCTCGCTGTCGGTGACCGCCATGGCCGCTGCCTGCCAGCGTCCGGGGCGCGTGGCCGGCTGGCATTTTTTCAATCCGGTGCCACTGATGAAAATTGTCGAGGTGGTGGCCGGTACCCTGACCGAGCCCTGGGTCTGCGACACCCTGCTGGCGCTGGCCAGACGCCTCGGGCATACCGGGGTGCTGGCGCGCGACCTGCCCGGCTTCATCGTCAACCATGCCGGGCGCGGCTTCGCGCCCGAGGGTTTGCGCATCCTGTCCGAGGGTGTGGCCGATGTGCAGACGGTCGATCGCATCCTGCGCGATGTGGCCGGTTTCCGTATGGGGCCGTTTGAGCTCACCGACCTGATTGGGCTGGATGTCAGCCTGGCGGTGATGGATTCGATCTATGAGCAGTTCTATCACGAGCCACGCTTCAAGCCCTCGGCGCTGGCGCGGGCGCAGGTGGCGGCCGGCCTTTACGGACGCAAGAGCGGGCGTGGTTTTTATGTCTATGCCGAGGGTGCGCCAGTGCTCGATCCCGAGCCGGCGCTGCCGCCTTGCCCGGTCGCTGACTGGCCGCCGGTGTGGGTCAGCAATGCCGAGCCTGATCTGGCGCCGTTGCTGCGCCAGGCGCTGCAGGCAGTCGGTGCGCGGCTGGAGCAGGGCAGCACGCCTTCGGCCGATGCGCTGATTCTGCTCACCCCGCTGGGTCAGGATGTCACCAGTGCGGCGCTGGCACAGGGTCTGGATGCTCGCCGTGCGCTGGGCGTGGATTGCCTGTTTGCGCCATTGCGCGGGCTGGATCAGCGCCGCACACTGATGGCGTCGCCAGCCACCGACCCGGCCATGCGCGATGCCGCACACGCCATGCTGGGTACGGGCGGCGTGCCGGTGTCGCTGATTCGCGATAGCGCCGGTTTTGTGGCGCAGCGCATCGTGGCGCAGATCATCTCGGTCGGCTGCGACATCGCGCAGCAGCGGGTGGCCTCGCCGGCCGATATCGATCTTGGGGTGCGGCTCGGTCTGGGCTATCCGATGGGGCCGCTGGCGATGGGGGATGCGCTCGGTCCGCGCCGGGTGCTGGGCATCCTGGAGCAGATGCTGGCGATCACCGGCGATCCGCGCTGCCGTCCCAGCCCGTGGCTGCGGCGACGGGCGCTGCTCGGGCTGTCGCTGCTCAGTGCCGACTAAGAGTTACATAACCTCTTGATTTTAAAGGATATTTTTTGAATTCTCCTGCGACAACCCCGACCACGCACGCGTCAGTCTGGATTCATGGCGGCACGCTCTACGACGGCTCGGGTGCGCCGGGTGTGGCGGCCGATGTGCTGATCCGCGACGGGCGCATTGCATCGATCCATCCGGCGAAGCAGTCCACACCGCCCGATCCGGCCGCGCTGAGCGACGCGCTGCATATCGATGCCACCGGCCTGGCGGTGGCGCCGGGCTTCATCGACATCAAGACCCACTCCGATTTCACCCTGCCGATCAATCCCCAGGCCGAGAGCAAGGTGCGCCAGGGCGTCACCACCGAGATCATCGGCCACTGCGGTTTTTCGGTCGCGCCCTGCCTGCCTGACAAGGTGACGCTGCTGCGCGATTACCTCTCGCCCAGCGCACCCTGGCTGCCGTTTCGTGCCATGGGTTTCCCCGAGTATCTGGACAGCTTTCCGGCTACCTCGGTCAATGCCGGCATGCTGGTGGGCCACAACACGCTGCGACTGATGGTGATGGGCATGGCGCAGCGTGCGCCGAGCGCAGACGAACTGGCGCAGATGATTGCGCTGCTCGAGGACGGTTTGCAGGCCGGAGCGCTGGGTATGTCCAGTGGCTTGTTCACCTCGCCCGGCTCGTACGCCAGCGCTGATGAAATGCTGGCCTTTGGTACGGTGCTCAAGCGCTACAACGCCGCCTACTTCACCCATCTGCGGGATGAGTCCAACGGCGTGCTGGAATCGCTGCAAGAGGCCATCGATGTCGGCGAGCGCTGTGGCGTGCATGTCGAGGTGGTG
>CAIPUP010000401.1 GCA_903868285.1 uncultured beta proteobacterium | reverse complement strand
CGTCGGATTAATGGAGCAAACACATGGCCTATAGCGAAAAAGTCATCGATCACTATGAAAACCCGCGCAATGTCGGATCGTTTTCCAAGGACGATCAGGACGTTGGCACCGGCATGGTGGGCGCCCCCGCCTGCGGCGACGTGATGAAGCTGCAGATCAAGGTCAATGATGCCGGCATCATCGAGGATGCGCGGTTCAAGACCTATGGCTGCGGCTCGGCCATTGCCAGCTCCTCGCTGGTGACGGAATGGATCAAGGGCAAAACTCTGGACCAGGCGGCCGGCATCAAGAACACCCACATCGCCGAGGAGCTTGCGCTACCACCGGTGAAGATTCACTGCTCCATCCTGGCCGAAGACGCCATCAAGGCAGCGATTGCCGATTACCAGGCCAAGCATGGCGAACAGGCATCGGCGGCTTCTGGCCAGGCCGCAGTTTGCGCGCCGGTGGCTGCCGAACACAGCAGCAAGCCGCGCGCTGCCTGAACCTGATCCAAAACCCCAGACCCGAATCCGAGACGATCATGGCTGTCACTCTGACCGAACGCGCCGCACAGCATGTTTCCAACTACATTGCCCGACGTGGCAAGGGCGTGGGCCTGCGTCTGGGTGTGCGCACCTCCGGCTGCTCCGGTATGGCCTACAAGCTGGAGTTCGCCGACAGCGTGAACGACGAAGACCTGCAGTTCGAATGCCATGGCGTGAAGGTGCTGATCGATCAGAAAAGCCTGCCTTATATCGATGGCACCGAACTGGATTTCGCCCGCGAGGGCCTGAATGAAGGCTTCAAGTTCAACAACCCCAACGTCAAGAACGAGTGTGGTTGCGGCGAGTCTTTCAATATCTGACACGCGCAGATTGCGCCGTTTCCAGACTTCTCTATCTTGAGTCTCACTGCATCCGGTGCAGCGCCGCAGGGCGCGCCCGGCAATCACTTCCAGTTGTTCGGTCTGCCGCAGGGCTTCGCCGTGGATCGCGAGGCGCTCGATCGCGCCTATCGTGCGCTGCAGGCAGCGGTGCATCCGGATCGCCATGTCAGCGGCAGCGACGCCGCGCAACGTCTGGCGATGCAACAAGCCACCCGCGTCAACGAGGCCTATGCCACCTTGCGGCGTCCGCTGCAGCGTGCCGCCTATCTGCTGGCGCTGGCGGGCATCGATCCCGAGGTGGACACCAATACCCGCATGCCGCTGGATTTTCTGATGACGCAAATGCAATTGCGCGAGCAGCTGGAGCAGGCGGGCAAGGATGTGCTGCAGCTGGAGGCGCTGGCAGCGCAACTGCAACAGGATCTGGCACAGGCCTACCAAGAGATTGCCGCGCAGTTTGCGCAGCAGGCGCTGCCGCAGGCGGTGGATACCCTGCGTCGGCTGATGTTTCTGGAAAAGTTCGCGGACGATATCGAACACGCACAGGGTGAGGCGCTCGGCTGATGGCACTGTTTCAGATTTCCGAACCGGGCGAGTCACCGGCACCACATCAACGACGCATTGCCATCGGCATTGACCTAGGCACCACGCATTCGCTGGTGGCCAGCGTCAGCAGCGGCATGCCGGTGGTGCTCAATGATGAATACGGGCATGGATTGCTGCCCTCGGTGGTGCATTACCGCGCCGATGCCCCGGCCGAGGTAGGACAGGCCGCGCTGGCTGCGGCAGCACTCGATCCCAGGAACACCATCAGCTCGGTCAAGCGCTTCATGGGACGCGGACTGAAGGATGTGGTCAACATCGAGAACCTGCCTTACGACTTTGTCGATGCGCCGGGCATGTTGCAGCTGCGCACGGCCGCCGGCGTCAAGAGTCCGGTCGAGGTTTCTGCCGACATCCTGCGCACCCTGCGCCAGCGTGCCGAGGCCGCCCTGCTGGGTGGAATAGAAGCGTTCAGCGCTGGCGAACTGGTGGGCGCGGTCATCACCGTGCCGGCGTATTTCGATGACGCGCAGCGTCAGGCCACCAAGGACGCCGCCAGTCTGGCCGGATTGAACGTGTTGCGCCTGCTCAATGAACCGACCGCCGCCGCCATCGCCTACGGCCTTGAGAATGCCGCCGAGGGTATCTATGCGGTGTACGACCTGGGCGGTGGCACGTTCGACATCTCCATCCTGCGGCTGTCGCGTGGCGTGTTCGAGGTGCTGGCCACCGGTGGCGATTCGGCCCTGGGTGGTGATGACTTCGATCACCGGTTGTTTTGCTGGGCGCTGGAAGCCGGTCAGTTGCCGCCGCTGAGCGCGCAGGACACCCGCATGCTGCTGACCCAGGCGCGCGAAGTGAAAGAGCAACTCAGTAGTCATCAGGAAGCGCGTTTCCACGGCCAGCTCAGCACCGGCGAGACCTTCTCCATCATGGCCACGCAAGCTGGCTTCGCTGACATCACCGCCAATCTGGTGGCCAAGACCTTGCAACCGACCCGGCGCGCCTTGCGTGATGCCGGGCTCACAGTACAGGACGTCAAGGGCGTGGTGATGGTGGGTGGTGCTACGCGTATGCCGCATGTGCAGCGCGCCGTGGCCGGGCTGTTCGGCCAGCCGCCGCTGACCAATCTCGATCCGGACAAAGTCGTCGCCCTGGGCGCGGCGATGCAGGCCGATGCCCTGGCCGGCAACAAGAGCGGGCAGGACGACTGGTTGCTGCTGGATGTGATTCCGCTCTCACTCGGTATCGAAACCATGGGCGGGCTGGCCGAGAAGATCATCACCCGCAACGCCACGCTACCGGTGTCACGGGCGCAGGAGTTCACCACCTACCGCGATGGGCAGAGCGCGATGGCGATCCATGTGGTGCAGGGCGAGCGCGAGCTGGTGGCCGATTGCCGCTCGCTGGCGCGTTTCGAATTGCGCGGCATTCCGCCGATGACCGCCGGCGCGGCCCGCATCCGGGTCAGCTTTCAAGTCGATGCCGATGGCCTGCTCTCGGTCTCCGCACGCGAGATGACGCATGGAGTTGAGGCCTCGGTGGTGGTGAAGCCATCCTATGGCCTGAGCGATGAACAGATCACCGGCATGCTGCGCGACTCGATCGATCATGCCAAGGACGATGTGCAGCGACGGGCGCTGCGCGAGCAGCAGGTTGAGGGTGGACGCATGCTCGAGGCCACCATGGTGGCTTTGCAGGCCGATGCCGATCTGCTCTCGGCCGAGGAGTTGCATGTCATTCAGTGTGGCGTTGACAGTCTGCGACAGGCCATCGAAGGCGATGACCATCGATCGATACGCAGCGCCATTGACCGCCTCAACAAGCTCACCGACGAATTCGCCGCACGCCGCATGGACCGCTCGATCCAACGTGCTCTGACCGGCCGCGCGATCGCCAGCCTGTAATCGTAGATTTAACGTAACTTATTGATTTTTAAGACTTTTTGGAAATCCGCATGCCGCAGATCATTGTCTTGCCCCATCACCAGCTGTGCCCCGAGGGCACGGTCATCGACGCGCCGGCCGGGGTGTCGCTGTGCCAGGCGCTGCTCGATCATGGTGTCGACATCGAGCATGCCTGCGAGATGTCCTGTGCCTGCACCACTTGCCATGTGGTGGTACGAGAGGGTTTCGAGACGCTGAGTGAAGCCGATGAGTTGGAAGAAGACCTGCTGGACAAGGCCTGGGGACTGCAGCCGCATTCGCGCCTGTCGTGCCAGCTGCTGTTGGGCCAGGACGATCTGACCATAGAAATTCCGCGCTACACCATCAACCAGACCCGCGAGGGCGGCGGGCACTGAAGGAGCAATCCAAGATGAAGTGGACCGATACGCTGGACATTGCCATTGCCCTGGTCGAGGCCCATCCGGAGGTCGATCCGACGCAGGTCCGCTTCACCGATCTGCACCGCTGGGTGCTGGCGCTGGAGGGCTTCTCGGATGATCCGAACAAGTCGGGCGAGAAGATCCTCGAGGCCATCCAGATGGCCTGGATCGACGAAGCGGATTAGTCGCAGCGGATAAGCCGCAGCGGATAAGCCGCAGCGAATTAGCCGCAGCGAATTAGCCGCAGCGGATAAGCACGGGGCCGTATCAGGCGCTACCCTCGGCGCGCATGCGCGCCAGCACGCGAGCCTTCCACAGGTCCCAGCCACGGTCATATTCCTGGCGCGAGGTCGAGTCGGCCACTTCCGCTTCATCCATGAACACGATCTGTCCGCCGGCACCGGCCAGCTGCATGGCTTGCAGCTGCATCTTGGCGTTCATTTCCAGATAGATGCTGCGCCCGACGGCGCGCGCCACCGTTTCCCCCACCACCACCGCGCCATGGCCGCGCATGGTGGCGGCCGGACACTGGCCCAGGCACTTGGCCAGCGCCGCGCCCAGATACGGTGTCTTCACCAGCAGGTCGGTGCCTTGCTGGGCATCGCGAATCTCGAAGTTCGGCACGCCCTGGCCGATGAAGGCCGCCATGTGAAAAATCGGCTGCAGTGCATGGCGTGTGGTGCTGAAGGGCACCACCGTCTGCGAGTGGTGATGCACCACGCATTGCACTTCCGGCCGGGTCTTGTAGATCTCGCCATGGATGTAGCGCTCACGCACCGGACGGTGGGTCTTCTCCAGTGGCTCGCTGTCCAGGGTGTATTCATAGATGTCGGCCATGGTGACCTGTTCCGGTGCCAGATGGCGCGCCATGAAATAGCGATTCGGATCCTCGCTCGAGCGCACGCTGACATGGCCGTAGGCATCGATGATGTCGTGCTCGGCCAGCACGCGATAGGCGATGGTGACGTCTTCTATCAGTTTGTTCTGGCTCATGTTGTTAGCCTCCTTGCGGGGTGATGGTTGTGATGAATGGAAATTCAAGGAATCGATGTGCTTACTGCATGTCGACATAGTGCATGCCCTGCGGCGGAAACAGCGCCAGCACGCCATCCAGTCCGTCGTGATTAAAGGCATGGCGTGCCTGCGCCCGCACCGCCGGCTTGGCATGAAAGGCAATCGACACGCCCGACTCGGCCATCATTGCCAGGTCGTTGGCGCCATCGCCCATGCTGATGATTTGTGCCGGCTGCAGACCGAGGCGTTGCGCCGCATTGCGCACACAAGCAGCCTTGGCCTGGGCATCGACGATATCGCCCAGCACCCGGCCGGTGAGTTTGCCCTGCGACACTTCCAGCGTGTTGGCCAGGGTCTGGCGCAGCCCGAGCCGCTGCTGCAGCCGGTCGGTGAAGAAGTTGAAGCCGCCCGACACCAGCAGGGTATGCAGTCCGGCGGCGTGTGCGGCATCGAGCAAGGCTTGCGCACCGGCACTGAGTTGCAGCCGGCTGTCGTACACCGACTGCAGCGCTTGCTCGGGTAGTCCTTCGAGCAGCGCCACGCGCTGGCGCAGCGATTGCGCGAAATCCAGTTCGCCGCGCATGGCCGCTTCGGTGATGGCCGCGACCTGTGGTTTGAGTCCTTGCATGTCGGCGATTTCGTCGATGCACTCAATCGTGATCAGGGTCGAATCCATGTCCATGGCCAGCAGGCCAAAGTCGTTCAGCGACGGGGATTCCAGCGACCGGG
>CAIPUP010000400.1 GCA_903868285.1 uncultured beta proteobacterium | reverse complement strand
CGCAGTCAATCGCTTCGAGCGAATGTCAACAAAATAATCTGAAAATTCAGCGTAAGCCTTCAACATGTCCGCCGCAGTAGGCAAACCTAGCGCCAGTGCAGTGATCAATCGATTGGAACTCACCCCAGCCTTCCTGAGATCCTGGGGATCGGAAGGAATCAAGCAAAGATCTGAATATTTGGATGCTTGCAACATGTTTTGCACCGACCAACTACCCAACTCCACCCTTACATTAGCCGGCAAAACCGGGGCTGCTCGAAGGAACCACTGCGCGCCCGCATCATTAGTTAGGGCAATGATACGAATACGCTCAACCGGCCTGAACGAGGCCTCAAGAAACTGCTTCAAATAACCGACATTAGATGCATGCCCAAACCACAATGCGGTAATTGGCGAGCCTAAAACCTGCTTTGGTACTTGCAGGGCGATTTCAATCGCATCCTGAATTATTCTGATAGGACCCTGCCAATGATGCCGCAACAAGCCCGCCATCGTTGAGGAAGGGCAAATACAAACATCCACCAGTCTTAAAACCTCCCGATAAAATGCCGACATAGTTGACTCAAAACCCAAATGGTGGTCGGTGTAGTCTAGGCAAATCAGCGCTTTGCTTGCCTTGGCAGTTGAAATTTGATCAATCCATTTAGCGGCTCGACGTTGAATATCGTCACCGCCGATTTTTCCGACCGTCAAGATCGTGCATTGCCTTGAAACATCCTCACCCATTGAAATGTCAAATTGGCTATTCAACAAGCCCGACAAAGCAACCGCCGCGCGCAAACGGACACTAGCGAGATTGGACTGCTTGAGGTCATTGATGGTTCTTGGTTGCCCAGGCAACAACCAATGCAAATGCGGCATTAACGCTGCACCTGCTAAGCCGCCGGCCGCTCGCCGACGATGCGCATATCCCGTGGCTCGCGCAACTTGAACTGCGCCGCTTCCTGTCGCAGCTTGACTAGGCCGGCCTCGTGCATCACTTGGGCCAGACTGCGCGGGGTGTAACCCCAGCGATGAATCATCAACGGATCCTTCCAGGACGGATCACCGTAGAGCACCCACATGCTGCGCTGACCTTCCGGACCCGGACCGCTAGCCATGTCGGGATTCTGCAAAATGGCCTGGCAGGCCGACAGCAGATTGGGACATTCCAGATACATCACTCCACCCGGTTTGAGCACGCGCACCCATTCCTTGAGGATATCCACCACTTCCCAGCGCCAGAAGTGTTCGACCACATGCACCGACAGGATCTCGTCCACGCTTTGATCTTCAAATGGCGTGAGCTTGCGCAGGTCACACAGTACATCCGGCTTCTTGCCCAGTCTGGCCTCGGCCACATCGACATTGATATAGCCGGGCAAAATTTTGTCGCCACAACCCAGATTCAATTTTTTCAACACAACCTCGCTCGAACCATTGCTCTGCAATTCCTGCCACGCAGCGTCGCGCCCAACTCCGCAATTAGAACCCCTGCGTAAACGCCACAAACGCATCCAGCTTGGCACGTGCTGCACCAGAGCGCATCTGCTCCATGGCAAGCTCGACGCCGTCCTCGAAGCTGTCGGCCTTGCCGGCAACATAGATCGCCGCACCGGCATTCAGCGCCACGATGTCACGCGCCGCACCCGGCTTGTTCTCCAGCGCCGACAGCACCATGGCGCGCGACTCCTCGACCGTGCCCACTTTCAGGCTGCGAATGTCATGCACTGGCAGACCAAAACGGTCCGGATGCACGCTGTACTCCTTGACCTGGCCATCCTTCAGCTCGCCGACATAGGTGGCCCCGCTGATGGAGATTTCATCCAGGCCCTCGGCGCCGTGCACCGCCATGGCGTGATGGGAGCCCAGGCGTTGCAGTACCCGCACCTGGATACCGACCAGGTCGGGATGGAACACGCCCATGAGTTGATTCGGTGCCAGCGCCGGATTGGTCAGCGGACCGAGGATGTTGAAGATCGTGCGCACGCCGAGCTCGCGTCGCACCGGCGTGGCATGGCGGGTGGCAGCATGGTGCGCCGGCGCGAACATGAAACCGATACCCACTTCGTCCACGCAGCGGCCGATTTGCTCTGGCGTGAGGTTGATGTTCACCCCCAGCGCCTCCATCACATCGGCACTGCCCGAGCGCGAAGACACCGCGCGATTGCCATGCTTGGCCACCCGGGCGCCGGCAGCGGCACAGACAAAGGTGCTGGCGGTGGAGATGTTGAAGGTATTGGCTGAATCGCCACCGGTGCCCACCACATCCACCAGATGGCGGGTGTCCTTGACATGCACCCGCGTGGCCAGCTCGCGCATCACTTGCGCCGCAGCGGTGATCTCGCCAATGGTTTCCTTCTTCACCCGCAGACCCACCAGGATGGCGGCGATCATGACGTTGGATACCTGACCGCTCATGATCTGACGCATCAGATCCAGCATCTCATCATGAAAAATTTCGCGATGCTCGATGGTGCGTTGCAAAGCTTCGTGGGCAGTAATGGACATGCGGCTTCTCCTGAATGCGCGCTGGCCGGAACCTTATCCCGGCCAGCTATTCCGAAAATTATACCAAGTTGTTGATTTAATTGACTATTTTTGCGTAGCAATTTCGCTGCCTGCAGGCGATGGAGTCGCCAGAAAATTGGCCAGCAACTGGTGGCCGGCCTCGGTCAGTACCGACTCGGGGTGGAACTGCACCCCCTCCACCGCCAGGCTGCGATGACGCAGACCCATGATCTCGCCGTCCTCCGTCTGCGCGCTGACTTCAAGGCAATCCGGCAGCGACGCCCGCGCCACCGCCAGCGAGTGATAGCGCGCTGCGGCGAAATTCTGCGCCACACCGGCAAACACGCCACGACCGTCATGCCGGATCGGACTGGCCTTGCCATGCACCACCTGGCGCGCCCGCACCACTTCGCCGCCAAAGGCCTCGCCTATCGCCTGATGGCCCAGACACACGCCAAGTATCGGCACCACACCGGCAAAGCTGCGTATCAGTTGCAGCGACACACCGGCCTGGGCCGGGGCGCAGGGCCCGGGCGAGATCACGATGCGCGCCGGCTGCAGCGCTCGCACCCCGGCCAGGTCGATGGCATCGTTGCGCAGCACCGTCACCTCGGCGCCCAGCTGGCCGAAGTACTGCGCCAGATTCCAGGTGAAGGAATCGTAGTTGTCCAGCAGCAGCAGCTTCATGCCGCCCTCCCGCTCTGGCTATTCTGGCCAGCTTCGCTGCCCGCCTCCAGTCCCGCAGCGGCGATTTCCGCTGCCCGCAACAGCGCCAGCGCTTTATTGCGCGTCTCCTCGTATTCCAGTGCCGGATCGGAATCCGCCACCACACCGGCGCCGGCCTGGACATGCAACTGGCCATCGCGCAACAGCGCAGTGCGTATGGCGATCGCCATGTCCATGTCGCCATTGAAACCGAAATAGCCGACCGCGCCGGCATAGGGTCCGCGCCGATCGGGCTCGAGCTCATCGATGATCTGCATCGCCCGCAGCTTGGGCGCACCACTCACCGTGCCGGCAGGAAAGGTCGCCCGCAACACATCCAGCGCATCACATCCCGCCTTCAGTCGTCCCTCGACGTTGGAAACAATGTGCATCACATGCGAATAGCGTTCCACACCATTGCGTTCGGTCACCCGCACGCTGCCGATCTCGGCCACCCGTCCGACATCATTGCGCCCGAGGTCAACCAGCATCACATGCTCGGCCAGCTCCTTCGGGTCGGCCAGCAACTCACGCTCGAGCGCCAGATCCTGCTCACGATCCACGCCACGACGTCGCGTACCGGCAATCGGTCGTACCGTCACCGTGCCCTGCTCCAATCGCGACAGGATTTCCGGCGATGCACCGACCACATGAAAATCACCGGCATCGAAGTAATACATGTACGGCGATGGATTGAGCGCGCGCAGGGCGCGATAGAGCGACATCGGCGATCCGGCAAAACTGCGCGACAGGCGCTGCGACAGCACCACCTGCATGGCATCACCCGCATGGATGTAGTCACGCGCACGCTGCACTGCGGCTTCGAACTGCGCCCGCTCGATATTGCTGCGCACCTCGCCGGGCGCGGCAAACGCCGCACCACCGGCATCGCGCGCATCCAGTGGCAAGCGCAAGGCCCCCAGCAAATCACGCAAGCGCTGACGTGCCGCACGCAAGGCTCCCGGCTGCGCCGGATCGGCATAGACAATGAGCGACAGCTTGCCGCTGAGGTTGTCAAACACCGCCAGTTCCTCGGACAGCAGCAACAGCATGTCGGGACAGCCAGTGACATCGGGCTTATCCCAGCCGTCTGCCAGACGCGGTTCGATCCAGCGCACGGTGTCGTAACCCAGATAGCCACACAGACCACCGACAAAGCGCGGCAGACCGGGCAGATCGGGCACACGAAAGCGTTGCAGATAGACGCGCACGAATGCCAGCGGATCGGTGTTCTCGATGCGCTCGACCACCGTCCCGGCATGCAGTACCGACACCGTATTGCGCTGCGCCTGCAACAGCGTGCGGCAGGCCAGGCCGATGAAGGAATAGCGACCGAAGCGCTCGCCACCGACCACCGATTCCAGCAAATAGGTATTTGGGCGATTAGCCAGCTTGAGATAGGCGGTGAGCGGCGTCTCGAGATCGGCCATGGTTTGCACCACCACCGGAATGCGGTTGTAGCCTTGCGCCGCCAGGCGCGCGAATTCTTGCTCAGTCATTGCATGCTCCTCAGAGTTCAACTACCGGGGTTCGTGTTGCGGCGGGCAGAGCCGCTGGCAGACACGTCAAGCAGGGCGATCGATTTAGCGACGCCACCAACGCCAGTCATTCGACTGACGCCACTGCTCCCGGCTGGTAGAAACACTGAGGATCATGCGTAGGAAGGAAAGATCAAGACTTGAAAATTACAATGCAATGCAACTTCGCGACTATAAACGGCAGGCCACGGTTTGGCAACCAGAAGTCAGATACCGGCTCACAACACCTTGCCCGGATTCATGATGCCATCCGGATCAAGCGCTGCCTTGACCCGCTGCATCAATTCAATTTCCAGCGCGCTCTTGTAGTGACGCAACTCATCGCGCTTCAACTGACCGATGCCATGTTCCGCCGAAATGGAACCATTCATACGTACCACCTGATCGTGCACGATGCGGTTCACCGCCTCCAGGTCATCGCTGACAAAGCGTTCCGGATCGACACCTATGGGCGGCGCGACGTTGTAATGCAGATTGCCATCGCCCAGATGACCAAAGGTGACATGTCGCACACCGGGATAGGCCGCTGCCAGCGCCGCATCGGTCACCCGGATGAAT
>CAIPUP010000399.1 GCA_903868285.1 uncultured beta proteobacterium | reverse complement strand
GCACCTGCCACCATCGTCGGTCAACGGGTTCAGGAAAATTCCGGGACAGCAGCCAGCGCCAGCGGGCATAGTCCGGGCAGTACCATCGTCGGCGAGGAAAGTGCCCGGGGGGAAAGTGCCCGCGGAGAAAGTGCTTATGGAACACATCTGCCCAAAGGGGCAGCGATGCTGGTGCCCAGGCCACTGCAAGGCCCCCACATCACCAACGACCCTCGTCTATTTTCATTTATAAAACAAGAACTTATCAACAACCGGAGCACGGCCTTGGCAGGCATCGAGCAGCTCAACCGCATGATGCTCAATCCGCTCAGCCCGCCCGATCCGCAACCGCTGTCGCTGCGCCTAAGCGAACCGGTAGGTCGGGAACTTGGCCTGCGTGACGGTCAGATCGTCACCGCTGTGGTGGAGGAGCGCGACGACACGCTGCGACTGCAGATCCAGGGCAAAACCCTCGATCTGCCGGACAACGGTCGCTGGCAAGCTGGTACCCAGCTTGGGTTGCGGGTGGACATGCGCCCGGCCGGGCCAGTGCTGATTCCGATCAGCGTCGAAAAAGCCACCACCACCAAGGCTGGCGAAGCCGCCAGCAACGCTAGCCGCGCCTCGTCGCCGGGAGCGCCCGCCCCCGCCAGCAACCCCATAGCGCCACGCATGGACCCACGGATGGACCCACCGGCGCGACTGGAGCCCAATCCCTGGACCAATCCCGGACTCAGCCCGAGCGGCATCAATGCCACGGGCCCGGGTGCAGGCGCGGCAGCCATGGCAGTGGGCCCGGGCGGCGTGGGTGGTGCAGCGCTGATCGCGCCGCAAGGCGCGGCGCTGAATGCCACCGTCAACGCCGCCTTCAATGCCGCGCTGGGCACCGCTGTCGCTGTCAACATGGGTAGTGCATTGCAGGCCGGTAACGTCGCCGGCGGCAGCCCCGCGGGCAGCCGCAATCGCAGCGGCGCCGTCAGCGAGACCTCGGCCACCGTGCTGAGCCGACTGTTCGCACCGGAAGGCGCACCGGCGCTACTCAAGCTGCTGCTGCCCAGCCTGATCGAGCGCAACGTCAACGACAGCCAGTCGCCCTCGCTCGCCGGCATGCTGGCGCAACTGCGTCCGCGCATGGCGCGCATGTCTGCCAATGATGTGCGCGGTGCGCTGGAACACTCCGGGCTGTTTACCGAAGCGCGCCTGCTGCAAGTCGACAATGGCCTGCGCGCCGATCAGCGCGCCGACCTCAAGCAACTGCTCAATCAGCTGGAACGCTCGCTGGCCAGCGACAGCAGCAGTGCAGCGCTGACCCGCGCGGCCAGCGAAGAAATCGAATCAGCCCAGGTGCAGGCGGTACAGGCACAGGCGCGCCAGGAGTTGCTGTTCAGTTTTGTCATTCCGTTTGCCGATGCTCCGCCAGCGCGGCTGACGTTTTCGCGACCGGCACCGACCCGCGAGCAACCCGATCCGCCCTATGTGGTGGACGTGCACTCCGACAATAATCATCTGGGTGAGGTCTGGCTGCGCAGCGCCATTTCCAAGGGCGCAGACAAAGCACCAACGCGTGTCGATCTGACCATGTGGGCACGACGCAAGGATGTGGCCGAAGCTGCCGAGCGCGGCTCCAGTCAACTTGGTCGCAGCCTGCGCAGTGCCGGGCTGGAGATGGACGCCTTCGTGGTGTATCACGCCCCCCGGCCGGAACCCGCCGCCAAGACCGCGCCACCCGGCAGCATTCTCAATCTGCAAGCCTGATGCAACATAACTGATCCAATGCGCCGTCCTGTCAACAACCCCTATAGCAACGCTTTCGGCAAACCGCCGCGCCAGGCGGTGGCGCTGGAGTACGGTCAGAACGTCACGCCAGTGGTGACCGCCAATGGCAGCGACGAACTGGCCGAACGCATCATTGCCGAGGCACGCAAGCATGGCGTGTATGTGGCCGAGGACCCGCGCCTGGTGGCGATGCTGGCGCAAATTGATACCGGGCAGCCGATTCCCGAGCACCTTTATACGGCGGTGGCCGTGATTCTGTCGTGGGTGTACTGGTTGCGCGGCATGGTGCCGGGCGACGAGAAAAATCAGGCGTCCTGATAACCGCGGCCGCGCGGACCGCCACCGACCCGGCCCAGTCGGTCGTAAATATCAACCGAGCTGCTCTCGTCCGCACTTTGCAACATGCGCAAGGTGCCACGTATGGCCTCGAGCTTGCTACGGATGAGCACATCGTTACGCCGGTGCGCCTCGCGGCATTCATTCATCACCGCCACGAATTCATCCCACTGCTGCATCTGCAGTGCAAGCTGCGCAGCATTGGCGCTGTCGCCGACCGATGCGCTGTCGCCGGCGGTAGTGGCTGTCGACTCTGGCGGCACGGCACTGGCCAGTGACTGCAACAGCTCCAGCTTGGTCGGCTGCATGCGCTCGAACCATTCCAGGTCCTGCGCCTTGAGCGCCTCGAACTCGTCATCCAGCAACGCGCGCAAACGCCGCACGAGCGCCATCGCACCGGCATGCCTGTCGGTGACGTTGCTCTCAGCGGTCATGGTGCCACTTCCGTTTCATTGCCAGCATCCTGCTCCTGACCGACAGTCACCAGAACATCCAGTGACTGCCTTGCTACCGCGGTCCGACCGGCATTATCCGGTCAGGTACAGGTTCAGCCGCGATTGCCGATCAATTTTTCCAGCGAAGCGAAGCTCTCGGCGATGCGCTTGGCGTCCAGCGGGTAACCGCCCTCGACCACAGCCTTTTTGATGGCTGCGACCTTGGCCGCATCAAAGCCGGGTTCGGCATCGACACGCTTGGCGATTTCACTCAGGGTCACCTCATCCTGTGCCTTGGGAATCGGCGCAGAAGCCGGCGAGGCAGCCTTGGCAGCGGCATCATCCAACCGCTTCCTGGTCACCTGTACCAGTTGGGGCACCACCGGATTGTTTGAAATCCTGTTTGTCATGATGTTCTCTCTTTATTGTTACGGGGCCGGCTGCTTTGGTGCGCCTTGTATCCCGTTCCGGGCTCTCCTACCCGGTTGTCACATCAAAGGTGTCGGCAGCTGCAGCGATTTCTTTAATACTTTTTCACTCCAAGCCTGAAAATAATCCAAAAAAATCATGCCTTAGAAAATTCCCTTTAATAATCAGGATGTTAGAGAAAATTCTCGGCGGCGTCAAACGCACCAACCGATGCAATTTTGGGCATCAGCGGGTGCGCGCAGTGTTGCGGCCGGTGACAATCCCGGTCAATACCCGCCCGGATTCCGGATTGCGCAATGACACCGTCTCACCCATGCGGCCATCGGCCAGGGCTTCAGCCCGCAGACTCAGTTCCAGACCGCTGCTGGTGACCACGGTCAGATCCACCGACTGCCCGCGCCGCACCAGCAGCGCCTGGCGAACATCGGAGATGCGCAGCGCGTCCCCAGACCGCAGATTGCGCGCCAGCTCGGTATTTTGCAGGCCGGAAAGCTCGGCATAGTAATTCTGCCCCTGGGCAGATTCGCTGGCCGATAGCATCCGCAGCTCGAACTGCGAAGCGTCCAGGGCATCGCCGGCTGCCAGGTTCTTTTTTGCCACCAGGACCCGCTGCACCCGAACCACCTCGCCCGTCAGCAAAATATGCCCCACCGGCAGATCCCGCATCGCCAAGGCGCCTGCCTTGGGCAATTCGCTCAACGAGCCCGCCGGCACGCGATTGCGCGGTAACACCTCGGCCGTGAGACTCTCCTCTGGCACCGCGTCGCCCGAGCGCACTGGCTTGCTCACGCGCAAGACACGCTGGGCGTCCTCAATATCTTTTTGCAGCAGTGGCGCCCCCGCTGCCACATCCACACGCAGCAGCCGACCAATCAGGCTATTACGGTCATCCACGCT
>CAIPUP010000398.1 GCA_903868285.1 uncultured beta proteobacterium | reverse complement strand
TGCGCGGTGAGCTGACCGTATCCAAGCAGATCACCATGACCTCTGACACGCTCGGCGATAAGGTGCTTCTGGTGGATGACCTGGTTGATTCCGGCGGCACACTGAAGGTGGTTGAAAAGCACCTGCGCCAGGTCTATCCGCATGTCACTGAAATGAAGACGGCTGTGCTGTGGTGGAAGGGTGTGTCCCAGTTCAAGCCTGACTACTACGTTGACTATCTACCGGATAGTCCCTGGATCCATCAGCCTTTCGAGGGCTATGACATGCTCAAGTCGCCAGCTGAATTAAAGGTCGGCGCTTGACCAAGGCGCGGGCGATTGATGCATCGTCCGCGCAGCGAACGACGATCAGCAACGACGCGCGCAACGCGCGGCCAGTCACTGGATGACATTGTTATGCTGAGTCGGGCATTAGCCCGCTATATCGAGGATCGACAGCGTCGATCTGGTGCCGAGGAAGGGACTCGAACCCCCACAGTGTTGCCACCGCCAGGACCTGAACCTGGTGCGTCTACCAATTCCGCCACCTCGGCGCGGACCATGCTGCGAACAGACATACTGAAGTGTTATTCGCAGAACAGTCGGTAGGAAGTCCGACATACTACAGGAAATTTTGCACCATGACCAAATCAAAGACCGCCCGTACCTCGCGCAAGGCCGCTGCGGGCAAGTCTCGCGACGAACCAACGCGTTCAGCGAAAACGCCCGTCCGGGCTGCGGCTAAAAAATCAACCAAAACAGCGGCTAAAAAGCTTGCTCCCAAAGCGCTTGCCGCCTCCACCACTAGGGGCAGTAAAACTGCTCCAGGCAAGACAGGCCGCGCCGCACCACGCGCAACAACTGGTGGCGCGAGTCGCAGTCCGACTCGCAGCCCTGCACGCAGTTCTACACGCAGCGCTGCGCCGCATGCCAATACCAAAGCCACGAGCAAAACGGCTAAGAAAGCGGTGGCACCTACCAGCTTCAGCGAACAGATTTCCGGGGCGATTGATCGTTTCACTTCTTTTGTCAGCGGTAAACCCTCGGCCCACAGTGGCCTGCGCCGGCGAAAACTCGATCCGTTTCTGACGCGTGAGGCCGAGCGCTATGAAGATCCCTTGCCCTCGCGTGAATTCATTTTGCAAGTGCTGGCCGAAGAGGGATTGCCGCTGGAAGAACAAATGCTTGCTCGACTGGTCGGTATTAAAAAGCATGAGATCGACAGCTTTGCCCGTCGTCTGGGGGCAATGGAGCGCGATGGGCAACTGTTGCGTAACCGCAAGGGCGCCTTGCTGGTGGCAGAGAAACTGGATCTCGTTGCAGGCCATATCGAAGGCCATCCGGATGGTTATGGTTTCCTGGTGCCAGACTCACCCGGCGGCGAAAAAGCACGAGCCCGACGCGGTGAGGATTTCTATGTCAACGCCAAGGAAATGCGCAAGGTGATGCATGGTGACCGGGTCATGGGACGGCCTGGCGGCGTTGACCGTCGTGGCCGGCGCGAAGCGGAAATTGTCGAGGTGCTCGAGCGTGCCAATCCCACCCTGGTTGGCCGCTTGATGAGCGAGCACGGAGTGTTCACGGTCAAACCCTCGGAGCGCAAGATCGGTCAGAACATCCTGATCCCGTCGGCTGCGGTGGGCAAGGCCAGCGCCGGTGAAGTGGTGATCGTGGAGATCACTGATCCGCCGAGCAGTCACAGCCAGCCCATGGGGCGGGTGATCGAGGTACTCGGTCGCAGTACCGATCCGGGAATGGAAATCGAGATTGCATTACGCAAGCACAAGCTGCCGTTTGCCTTTTCCGCCGAGGTGGAGCGGCAGGCAGCACGCATTCCCGATCAGCCCTCGAGCGCGGATTACGCCGGGCGAACCGACCTGCGTCAGATGCCGCTGGTAACCATCGATGGTGAAACCGCGCGTGATTTCGATGACGCGGTGTATTGCGAAGCGCAGGATCAGGGCTTTCGTCTGCTGGTGGCCATTGCCGATGTCAGCCATTACGTGCAGCCGGGCACGCCGCTGGACAAGGAGGCGATCGAGCGTGGCACATCGGTCTATTTCCCGCGCCGGGTGATTCCGATGCTGCCAGAGAAGCTCTCCAACGGCTTGTGCTCCATCAATCCCGATGTGGATCGGCTGTGCATGGTGTGTGACATGAGCATCAACGCGGCAGGCGAAGTACGTCGCTATCGCTTTTATGAGGCAGTGATGCGTTCGCAGGCCCGTCTCACCTACAACCAGGTGTGGGACGCGCTGTCAGACCCCAGGGGCGAGGAGGCGCGCCGTATTGCCACGGCCAGACCTTTGGTGATGCGTAACCTGCTCAGTCTGCATCAGGTATTCAAGGCTTTACTGCAGGCGCGCGGACGGCGCGGTGCGATTGATTTTGAAACCAGCGAGACCCGCTTTCTGTTCGATCATGAGGGCAAGATCGATCGCATCGTTCCCACCGAACGCAATGATGCGCATCGCCTCATCGAGGAGTGCATGCTGGCCGCTAACGTCTCGGCCGCTGAGTTTTTGCAGCAGTCCGGCCAGGGGGCGCTGTACCGTGTGCATGAAGGCCCGACAGCCGAGAAGCTGGCAGCCTTGCGTGAGTTCTTCAAGGGCTTTGGTCTGCATCTGCAGGGCGGTGACAAGCCATCGGCCAAGGACTACGCCGCATTGCTCAAGCAGATCAAGCCGCGGCCTGACATGGAGTTGCTGCAGACGGTGATGCTGCGCTCGTTGCAACAGGCGCAATACAGTCCGGAGAACGTTGGTCACTTCGGTTTGTCCTATGAAGGCTATACCCACTTCACTTCACCCATCCGGCGCTATCCCGATCTGCTGGTGCATCGCGCCATTCGCGCTGTGTTGCGCAAGCAGCGCTACCAGCCAGCCGGCATGTCCTGGGCAGCGCTGGGCGAACACTGCTCGATGACCGAGCGACGCGCGGATGAAGCCTCGCGTGAAGTCGAGCAATGGCTCAAGTGCTGGTACATGCGCGATCGTGTGGGCGAGGAGTTCGACGGGCGCATCAACTCGGTGACTGCCTTCGGTATTTTTGTCGGACTGGACGAACTGCATGTCGAAGGATTGGTGCATGTGTCGGAACTGGGCACTGACTACTTTCGCTTCGAGGCGGCTAAACACGAAATGGTGGGAGAACGTACCGGCCGACGCTTTCGTCTGGCCGACCAGGTGCGGGTGCGTATCGCTCGTGTCGACCTCGAGACCAGTCGTATCGAATTCATGCTGGCGGGTGAGAAGCAGGGGCGTGTTTCTCCGCTACATACAGCGAGGGCTGTGCCAGTGCCGCGAGGTCCGCGTCGCAAGCGTTGATCACTTGCTGTTATGGTTTGCATAGCGCTCGCATTGCAAGAGCTTTTGGTGCGTCCTGACTGAGGAGGAGGGCGAATGAAACAACCGAATCAACGCCAGAAAACTGATCGCGGCTATGCCGATCTTCGCGATCACATCGCGCAGCTGGACCAGGCTGGTCTGCTGCATCGCATTGATCAGCCGGTGAACAAGGACACCGAACTGCATCCGCTGGTGCGATGGCAGTTTCGCGGCGGCATTCCCGAGCCCGAGCGTCGTGCTTTCCTGTTCACCAATATCGTCGATGGTAAAGGGCATCGTTACGACGCATCCGTACTGGTCGGTGGTATCGCCTCCAATCCGGAGATCTACCGTATTGCCATGGGTGTGGCGCAGGTGGCCGACATCGGTCCGGCGTGGGAAAACGCCATACGAAACCCCTTGCCACCGCAGCAGGTAGAGCGCGGGCCGTGTCAGGAAATTGTGATCGATGGTGCGGCGCTGGAGGGTGCTGGCCATGGGCTGGAGTCCTTGCCGATACCAATCTCCACACCGGGTTTTGATTGCGCGCCTTATCTCACTGCCGCCTGTTGCATCACGCGTGATCCAGATACCGGGGTGCAGAATGCCGGCACCTATCGCGGGCAGTTGAAATCACCCACCAGGCTGGGGGTGATGATGCTGGCCAATCTGCGCGCTGGCGGACTGGAGCACTGGAAAAAATACCGTGCCCGCGGCGAGAAGATGCCGATCGCCTTTGTCGTGGGTTGTCCGCCTCTGGTGAACATTCAAGGACCGCAAAAGCTTGGCATCGGGCTGGATGAGCTGGCGGTGGCTGGGGGGCTTGCTGGTGTGCCGATACAGGTGGTGCGCGCACACAGTGTCGATCTGCTCGTGCCGGCCGAGTCGGAAGTGGTGATCGAAGGACTGGTCGATACCGCGTTCCTCGAGCCTGAAGGGCCGTTCGGCGAGTCGCACGGCTATGTTGCGCTGGAAGATTTCAACATGGCTGTCACCGTCACTGCGATCACCCGCCGACGCGACGCCATTCTTACCTCGTTTATTTCACAGGTGACGCCCAGCGAATCGAGCGTGGTGAAACGCCTGGCCTATGAGCCGTTGTATCTGGCGCACCTTCGCGACACCCTTGGAATACGCGGCATCCAGCGCGTTGCGCTGCATGAGCCTCTGACCAACTTGCGCAAGGTGGTGTTTCTGCAATACGCCCGGGGCACAGCGCGCACCGAGGTGTGGCGCGGGCTGCAGGGTGCGATGACGTTGCAGGCGGCGATTGGAAAATTCGTGATTGCCATTGATGAGGACATCGATCCGGAAAATCCCGATGCCGTGCTGTGGGCCATGTCCTATCGTTGCAATCCAGCAGCCGATACCCGCATCGTGCCGTATCGTGAACCAGGACATGGGCCGCGCAGCGACCTGGCGCCGACCGAAGATTCGGCCATGCTCATTGATGCCACGATGAAATATCCAATGCCGCCGCTGGCATTGCCTTCGCGTGAGGTGATGGAGAATGCTCGTGATTTGTGGCAACGCCTGGGCTTACCCAAGATCACACCTGAATCCCCATGGTATGGCTACACACTTGGCGACTGGAGTGAGGAATGGGCTGCCAATGCTTCGCAGGCCATGCGCGGCGAGTGGATGCAGCGAGACGCCTCCTATGTGGTACGGCGCAGTGCTGATGCGGGCCCCAACTCTCCGGTACCACGAGGCAATGCAAGCAAAGGTTCCGAACAGGGCAGCGCCTTGCTGGTGTTTGTGGTTGCTTTGCTGTGTATAGCCAGCGTGTTACTCGGTTTGGTGGCGCCAGTGCTGGCACAGGGCCGGCCAGTAAGGGTAATCGTGCCCTACGCCCCGGGCGGCAATATCGATGCCATCGCCCGTCTGTATTCCCGCGCCATCACCGAACATCTGGGCGAGAACTGGCTGGTCGAGAATATCAGCGGTGGTAATGGCGTAATCGGTGGAGGCACTGTGGCCAAGGCCGCGGCGGATGGCCGCACGCTGCTGTTTAGTGCCGATGCCCACATCTTTGCGCGCTTGGTCATTCGTAACGTCCCCTACGACCCTTATCGCGATTTTGAACCCATCAGTCGGGTGGCGCGCGCGCCGCTGGTGGTGGTGGTCAATCCCTCCAAGGTCAAGGCCAGCAATTTGCGTGAACTGGTGATCGAGCTCAAGGCCAATCCTGCACAGTACAGTTTCGGGCACTCCGGTCTGGGTACCTCACCGCACCTGGGGGCGGAAACACTGCGTGCGCGCATCGGGTTGGACATCCTCAACGTGCCCTATCGTGGTACCGGCCCGGCGGTGACTGCGGTGGCAGGTGGTGAAATCAACATGATGGTGGTACCTCCGCTGGCGGCGATGTCGCTGGTGCGTGCCGGGCGCTTGCGTGCGCTGGCGGTGACAGCACCTGAGCGTTTCGAGGCGGCGGCCGAAGTGCCCTCGGCCGAGGAGTCTGGATTGCCCGGTTTTCATATCCTCAACTCCTATGGCTTCTGGGGGCCCCGGGATCTGCCCCGCGAGGTGCTTGTTCGTCTCAGTGGGTTATTGCAAAAAGCACAAGAAAATCAAGAGCTTAGGCAAAGATTGCTGGGGTTGGGCGTGAGTCCGATGTGGGAGGCACCAGAGTCGTTCGGGCGCTACATGGTGGAGGAATTGCAGCGCACGACCGAACTGGTCAATCGCATCGGCCTCAAGCCCGAGTAACACAGCCTTCGAGTGTTAACCCGCGCAGCGCGATGCTTCCTGCGAAAATGCGTTGATGAACCCGACCCGCGTGATCTTTGGCTTACATACCGTATTGGCACGACTGCGTGCCGACGCCCGTTCCATCATTGAGCTGTGCGTGGATGACGGCCGCGACGATCACCGCATGCGTGATCTGCTGCAGTCGGCTGAGTCAGCCGGGGTGCGCATTCTGCGTATGCCCGGCAAGCGCCTGGACGGCATGGCCGGCAACGGTGCACATCAGGGTGTGGTGGCGCGGGTCAGTGGCGCGCCGGCGCATCGCAGTCTGGATGATCTGCTGGATGCGCTGACCGTACCGCCGATGTTGCTGGCGCTGGATGGCGTGACCGATCCGCATAACCTGGGTGCCTGTTTGCGGGTGGCCGATGCCGCTGGCGTACAGGCGGTGATCGCCCCCAAGGATCGTGCTGCCGGCATCGGTGCCACAGTATCCAAGGTGGCCAGCGGTGCGGCCGAGGTGTTGCCGTATTTCATGGTCACCAATCTCGCGCGCACCCTGGGCGAGCTGAAGGAACGCAGCATCTGGATTGTTGGTGCCGACGAGCGTGGCGAACGTGATCTGTATCAGGCCGATCTGCCGAGTTCAATCTGCTGGGTGCTGGGTGCAGAAGGCGAGGGGATGCGCCGCCTGACCCGCGAGCGCTGCGACGAGCTGGTGAAGATTCCCATGTCCGGGAGTGTTGCCAGCCTCAATGTGTCGGTGGCGGCCGGCGTTTGTTTGTTTGAATCGCGGCGAAGGTTGATGGCGGGAAAGAGCTAGCGATACGATTCAATAAAAAACGCCCCCGATCGGCGATGCCATCGGAGGCGTTTTATTGCAGACGACGGTATCGCTTACTTCGCGCTTACTTCGCTGCGTACTTGCCGGTGAGTTGCGGGCCGGGATTGGTCAGGCCTTTTCCTTCGCGCTCCAGACGGGTCTCGCGTGCCCAGGTGCGCTTGAGATCATCCTTGATGTGGATTTTCAGCTTACCCAG
>CAIPUP010000397.1 GCA_903868285.1 uncultured beta proteobacterium | reverse complement strand
GAGTACGGGGTTCGGAGTACGGGGTTCGGAGTACGGAAATGGGGCGCGATTCTAGCCCATGCCCGCAGACCGGCTGCGGCGCTGGCGCTCGATCAATTCGCCGATGGAGCGATCGCTGGTAAAGCCCAAACTCTCGGCGCGCGCTGCCAGGCACAGACGCGGCCATGATCCCATGGCGGCTTGCACGGCCGCATCGCGCTGGCTGTCGACACAGCGTGCCGCCGCCTCGCCGGCGACGCGGCGCAGCGCGTCGATCAGCTCGCCCACGCTGCTGGTGACGCCGGGCAGGGTGAAGCTGCGTCGTGCGCCAAGATAGGTCTCGGGCAGACAAGCAGCATGGATCAGGTTCTGCACACAGCGCGTTATCGACATCATGCGCACCACGGCCTCCGGCCCGAGCGGACACAGACAGCGCTGCCCGGACAGCGGCAGGGCGACGAGTGCCGACAGGATTGCGGTTTCGTCCGGGGTCTGGGTGCCGGTCTCGGCCGCAGCGTGATCGTCGGCGAGGGTGAGCGATGGCGGGCGCACCACCACCGCTGGAAAGCGCAGTGCCCGGGCGTCGACCCAGCCCTGACGAGTGGCTTGTGCCAGCAGCAATTCGCCGATGTGTTTGAGCGTGCCGAAGGCGCTGTCGGGGTGGATGGGCGTGTCGTCATCGAGATGTTGGGCCGAGGCATGGTTGCTTGACTGGCCGTACACCCGGGTGCTGCTGGCGAATACCAGTCGGGCACGGATACCGCTACGCAGGCTGGCCAGACGGCAGGCGGCGATGAGATGGCGCATGCCATCCAGATGTGTTTGTTCGCCGCGCAACACATCGCTGTCGCAAGTGGCGCTGTCGGCGGCTGCCAGATGGAACACGGTATCGACCTGGTCGCCGATGGCCTCAGCCACGCTGGCCGGATCGGCCAGATCGCCGCAGACCGGGCGCAGGCAGTCGAATAGCGCTGCAGGCATCAGCGCTTGCAAGGCGCTGAGTTCAGCCTCGCGCGGGTGATGGCGATTGAGCAGTACCAGCTGGGTGATCGGTCGCTCGGCTTCCTGGTGATCGCGTAGCAGTGGCTCTTCGGCCAGCGCGCGCAGCAGGGCGCTGCCGATGAAACCATTGCTGCCGGTGATGAGAATTTTCATGCCTGGGTGGCGATGTGCGTGGGTGAGGACGAGGGCGAGGACGAGGACTGGTGAGGATCGGGTATTGATGCGATTGGATCTTCGCATTGTCCGGCGGTGGTAAGTTACGCGCCGATCAATGATCCCGCTAAACCGCATTGGGAGGCAGTCAGCATGGGCAGCAGCACAACGATTTTCAGCAGCGATATCAAACGCGTCGGTCTGCTCGGACTGGGCAAGATGGGAGCGCCAATGGCAGGGCATCTGCATGCCAAGGGCTTCGAGGTGCTGGGCTACGACCCGGTCAAGGCGGCCTGTGATGATGCGGCAGTGCGTGGCGCACGCATCCTGCCCTCGCCGCGCGCGGTGGCCGAGGCCAGTGATCTGGTGATCGTGGTGGTCGGCTTTGACAACGAGGTGGAGCGGGTGGTGTTTGGCCCCCAGGGTGTGGCCGAGGGCGCGCGCCCCGGGCTGGTGGTGGCGATTGGCTCGACCATCGCGCCGCGCACCGCCATCAGTCTGGCGCAGCGCCTGGCCGGTCTGGGTGTGATCACCCTGGATGCGCCGCTCACCCGCGGCGAGCAGGCGGCGGTCAGCGGCAAGTTGTTGATTCTGGGTGCGGGTGAAGAGGCGGCGTTCGAGGCCTGCCGTCCGGCTTTTGCCAGCTTTGCCTCGGATGTTTTTCACCTCGGTGCGGCCGGCGCCGGGCAGGTTGGCAAGATGGTCAACAACCTCATTCTTTGGGCCTGCATTGCCGCCAACGATGAGGGCCTGCGCCTGGGCGAACAGCTGGGCGTGGATGCCGAGAAGATGCGCGCCGCGCTACATCACTCCAGCGCTCAGAACTGGGCCATGGACTGGCGCGCCGAGGATAGCGGCATGCCCTGGGCCGAGAAGGACATGACCATCGTGCTGGCCGAAGCCGATCAGGCGCGCCTGGCGCTGCCGCTGTGCGGCACCATCAAGGAAGTGATCAAGGGACTGAAGATACGCATGGGTTTGGGTATGCCGGTGCAGCCCGACTAAAAAGTCAATAAAAACAAATAGTTATGGTATTTTTGAGCATGGTTCTGGGCCATGCCCAAGCACGACGTGCCAATGAACTGCGTGCCAATGAACTGCGTGTCAATGAATCAGGCGAAATGCGGCAGCACCTCCTCGCTGAACAGTTTCATTGATGCCGCCGCTTCGGCGTAGGAAATGGTGTGGGAATTGACTTGCAGCGAGGCGATTTCGAAGCCGCCATATTCCTCCTGTACGCGTGCGATCTGCTCGCGCAGACGTGCTGGTGAGCCGACCCAGGCGCCACCGCCTTCGAGCAGCTTGTCGAAGGTCACCTTGCGCAGGTTTTCTATCATCTTCGGATGATTGGGATAGTCGGTCGAGGTCATGCCCGCGCCCCAGTCGCTATTGGCATCGACCAGTGAGCGCATGTAGGCGTTGATCGGCTCGCGTGCCGCTGCCTCGGCCTGGGCATCGCTCGGGGCGCAAAGCATATGAAAGGCGATCATCACCCGGCCATTGCCCGGGTGACCGGCCTCGCGCCAGGCCTGGCGATAGAGCTCGATCCAGTGTCTGACCTGTTTGGCTTCGCGCGGAAAGGTCATCAGGCCATAGCCCAGGCGGCCGGTGTTGATGAAGGATTCATCGGTGGAGGAGGCGGCCTGCCAGAAGTTCGGTCGCGGCTTTTGCGTCGGTCGAGGCAGGATGGTGACATCCTCGAAGCTGTGAAAGCGTCCTTGCATGCTGACGTTCTCCTCCGTCAGCAGGCGCTGCACCATGGCCACCCCTTCGTCAAAGCGTGCCCGGCTCTCGTCCATGCTGCGGCCCATGCGTCGGAACTCATGCGGCAGGAAGGCGCGTGCGAATCCCACTTCCAGCCGGCCACCTGACAGGGCATCGACCTCGGCGATTTCCGAGGCAAGTTTGATCGGGTGGTTGAACACTGGCAGCAGTGCGCCGGTATAGAGGCGGGCTTTGCGGCTACGCTGCGAGGCCGCTGCCAGATACAGCAAGGGGTTGGGGCTGTAGCCACCATAGCGATGAAAGTAGTGCTCGACGGTGCGCACGTGGCCAAAGCCGAGGTCATCCACCAGCGCGGTCAGCGCCAGGGCGTCATGCCAGTAGTCCTGCGCCGACTTTTCTTCCGGGCCGACATCGGGAAAAAAATTCAGACCGAATTCCATGTGCTGCTCCTGCTGTTACAAGGTGGATTAAGGCGTGTGTGCTGTGCCAATAGCGTGCGGCTCAATCTTCGGGTTTGTAGCCCGAGGCGCGAATCAGCCTACCCCAGCGTTCATGGTCATTACGGACGAACTGACGAAATTCCGTTGTCGGACTGATCATGGTTTCGGCGCCTACCTGGGCCAGACGCTCGCGTACCTCGGCTTGGTTCAGTCCTTCGCGCAGCGCCGCATGCAGGCGCTCCACCACTTCCGGCGCGGTCTTGGCGGGCAGAAACAGACCGAACCATTCGTCCGCCTCAATGCCGCGCAAGCCGGCCTCGGCGGCGGTCGGTACTTCAGGCAGAAAGCGGCTGCGGCTGGCACCAGTGGTGGCCAGTACCCTTAGCCGACCGGCCTTCATTTGCGCTTGGGCATCGACCACAGTCAGCATGCCAACTGCCAGGCGCTCGCCTAAAAGATCCTGCGCAACCGGTCCCATGCCTTTGTATGGAATGTAGTCCAGCGTCAGTCCGAGCTCGCGTAGCAGGTTCAGGCCCAGGAACTGCGGGCCTGAGCCCGGACCAGGCGCGCCAAACGAGGCGAGCTTAGGGTTTTCTCGGGCCCATCGTGCCAAATCTGTTAGTGAGCGCACGCTCGGTGGCACCAGTGGGCCGATGGTGAGGGCGAAGGTGGTCCGTGCCGCGCCCATGACCGGCATGAAATCATTCAGCGGGTCGTAGGGCAGGCGGCGCATCAGATGCGGCGCCACCACCAGCATGCCCGAGGGCGAGAACAGGATCTGACTTCCATCGGGCTCTGCCGACTTCATCAATTCGACCGCTGTGCGCCCAGCGGCGCCAGGACGGTTGTCCACCAGTATGACCGGCGCATAGCTGCCGCGAATACGCTCGGCCACTACCCGCGCGACGGTGTCGGCTACTGCGCCAGGGGCGAAGCCCAGCACGATGCGCACCGGCTTTCCGACTGGTTGGGCAGCGACGGGTGGCCCGATCAGGATGAGCAGCAGCAGGGCAGTCAGCGCCGGGATAGACGAGTACGGGTCAGATCGGAACAATCGGAACAATCGGAACAATCCGACGGTCCGGCCAAGGTGGCTATGCAGGGGGTGGGCTAGGTGCTGGATCATGATGGCTCCTTGGTGATTGCCCTACATTCATGATGGGCAGGCAGGATGCTAGTCCGGATGCGCAGGTTAAGATGTTTCTTTGTCTGGTTGGTCTGTTGCCAATGTTTTTTTGGAGGAAATCCATGAAATTGACCCTGTATTACGCCCCCATCGCCTGCTCGCTGGTGCCGCTGATCACGCTCAACGAAAGCGGTGCGCCGTTCGATGTGCATACCGTGTTGCTGGCCAAGGGTCAGCAAAAGACCCCGGAATATCTCAAGCTCAACCCCAAAGGCAAGGTGCCGGCGCTGGCGATCGATGGCGACGTGCTGACTGAGAACGTGGCGATTCTGAGCTGGATTGCCGGGCAGTTTCCCGAGCGGCATCTGCTGCCGACCGAACCGCGTGCAGCCGCCAAGGCGCTATCGATGATGGCCTTCTGTGCCTCGGGCATCCATCCGCACTTGGGGCGAGCCAATGCACCGCTGCGGTTTTGCGACCATCCGGGCAGCGAGGATGCCACCCGCCGCCTGGCCATCGACGAGGTGCTCAAGGCCTTTGCGGTGGTCAACGATCAACTTGTCGGGCAGACCTGGGCCTGCGGTTCGCAGTGGAGCGCGGTCGATGCCTATTTGTTCTGGGTCTGGCGGCGCGCCGGGCAGCTCAAGATTGATCTGTCAGCGTTCCCGGCGCTGAATGCCCACGGCGCGCGCATGGGCGAGCGCGATAGCGTCAAAAAAGCGCTGGCATTCGAGGCTGAGACCCTGGCCAAGGCGGCCTGAGCTTGCGGCGGTCGGCTTCTAGGCCGGCCGATGCTCTTGTTCCAGCCAATGCTCCAGTGCTGCGGTCACCTCTTCAGGTCGCTCCAGGGTCGACAGGTGACCGCAGTCGCTCACCACATGCAGCCGCGCTCCCGGGATGGCTGCCGCCATCTCTTCATGCAAGGCCGGTGGGGTCAGCAGGTCCTGGGCACCGCACAGCACCAGGGTCGGGCAATCGATGGCGCCAAGCAGTGGCCGGCTGTCGCGGCGGCTGATGATGGCCTGCTCCTGGCGCACAAAGTTTTCCCGGCCGGTATTGCGGGCCATGGATTTGATGATCGCCACCAGTCCGGGGTGGTTTTGCAGTGAACGGTGCAGCAACAGTGGCAGCAGGGCGTCGGTGACGCCGACAAAGCGCCCGCGCTCGGCCAGTTCAATGAAGGCGTTGCGGCGCTCGGTTTGCTCCGGACTATCCGGGCGGGCATTGGTATCGAGCAGGGCCAAGCGTTGTACTCGTTGCGGCGCCAGGCGCTGGATTTCCAGTGCGATATAGCCGCCCATGGACAGGCCGGCCAGTGAAAAGCGCTCGAACGGGCAGTTTTGCAGCACGTCCCGGGCGATCGCTGCCACGGTGTTGGAGCGGCTGTGATCGGCTACCCAGCAATCGGCGCTGGCGCCCAGCGCTTCAATCTGGTTGGCCCAGAGCAAGGCATCGCACAGCAAGCCCGGGATCAGGACCAGCGGCTGGCGCGGCGCGTAAGCTTGGATCGGGGGCATGGAACGCATCCTGAAAGGGCAGCCACGGAGTTTAATGCCTGCCCGGCGATCGTCTGCGTTGACGGAAGCCTAAAAAACGCGCATAATCAATGGTTTCTCCGGTGGGGTTCCCGAGCGGTCAAAGGGATCAGACTGTAAATCTGACGGCTCCGGCCTTCGAAGGTTCGAATCCTTCCCCCACCACCAGGTTGTTCCAGTGGTGCAGTTCCACGGAAGGAAGCAGTTCCCGGAGTCGATCGCGGGTGTAGCTCAATGGTAGAGCAGAAGCCTTCCAAGCTTATGACGAGGGTTCG
>CAIPUP010000396.1 GCA_903868285.1 uncultured beta proteobacterium | reverse complement strand
TGGGTCAGGGACTGGCCGGAAATGAGCTGTCCGAAGCCGATGTGGTGATCCGACCCGAGGTCGGTAATCTGCGCAGCGCCAACTTCGATGACCGCCATCGCGCCATTCTGGAGGGTGAAAAAGCCGCACAAGCCGCCATCGCCCTGATTCGACAGAAGATCGCCGACCGGAGCATCGCCTCACCCGTCAGGCAATAACCATCAGGACCGCAGCCACGATGTCACGCCCGAACCTGAAACGACCCGCCCCGGCACCAGCCTCCGCCGCGACCAGTGATGACAGCGGCAGCAAAAAGCCGCGCGCCGCACTGCGCTCGGGTTTTGGTGCACGCAGCCGCAAGCCCGGCGAACCCAAGGCGACTGGTAGCGACAACACGCACTCCGGCATGAGCACGCGCGCGCGCGATCACGCCAACAAGCAGGTGCCGGTGTACCTGCCGCCCGCATCCAAGTCCACCGAACTTTCGACCGAACTTTCGACCGAACCAGCGACCGAGAACAAGCCACGGCCACTGCAATCGCGCCGCACGCCGCGCCCGACCCGCAGTGCCATGCCACCGCGAAAAATCCCGCTCATCGGTGAAAGCAGCGAGCATGCAGTGCAAGCGGCAGACGCAGCTGAAGGCGTCACTGCGATCCGGCTCTCCAAGCGCATGAGCGAACTGGGCCTGGCCTCGCGCCGTGAGGCCGATGACTGGATCGAGCGTGGCTGGGTACGCCTCGATGGCGAGATCGCCATCCTTGGCAGCAAATGGTTGCCGGGCCAGAAGATCACCGTGGACGAGCGCGCCAGCAAGCAGCAGGCACGCTGGCATACGGTACTGCTGCATAAGCCCATCGGCTATGTCAGCGGTCAGGCCGAGGACGGTCATCAGCCAGCCAGCGTGCTGGTGCTGCCTGAGAACCAATGGAAGCCACCGGCCGGCAAGGCCATGCACCTCGGATCGGCGATGGCGCTGACACTGCGCAAGGAACTGCTTGGTCTGGCCCCGGCCGGACGGCTGGATATCGACTCCACCGGCCTGCTGGTACTGACCCAGGACGGACGCATCGCCAAGCAACTGATCGGCGAGGATTCCGACGTCGAGAAGGAATATCTGGTGCGGGTGCGCTACACCCGTGGCGATCGACTGCCCGAGTCGGATCTGCGCTTGCTGCAATGGGGACTGTCGCTGGATGGCAAGGCACTCAAGCCAGCGCGTGTCACCTGGCAGAACGAGGATCAGCTGCGTTTCATTCTGAAAGAGGGTCGCAAGCGGCAGATCCGTCGCATGTGCGAACTGGTCGGGCTGGAAGTGCTGGGACTGAAGCGGGTACGCATCGGTCAGGTGCGACTGGGCGAGTTGCCGCTGGGCCAGTGGCGACTGCTGGCCAGCGACGAAACCTTCGCCTGATCGCCACGGATGACCACCCACAACGCCGGACAATCCCTAGCAGCCGTGTTGCTGCACTGGCAAGAGAACGACACCGCGCAGCAGGCGCGCTGGCAATCCGAAGCCGGCAATGCGCCGCCGACACGGGTGCAGATCGTCGACGACCAGACCCGCGCCGATGATGCCTTTCGCCTGGCCTGCGCCGGTACCGGCATGCTCTGGCATGGCGACTTCCAGTCGGCACGACAACTGTTGCAGGCCTTGGGACGACGCCTGGAGCAGCGCGTGGGACGCCGCCTGGAACAGCGCAAGAAAGACATTCCGAGCGACACATCACCCAGCGATCGCTTTCATCGCTATCGCATGGCACAGGCGCAGCGTGCGCGCATCCTCGGCATGGTGCTGATCCCGGTCGCGCCGGGGCACAGCATCGCCCTGCGCCGGGCACCGGATGTCAGCGCCGCCTGCATCGCTGCCTATGGCGAGCGCGATGACCACTACGTGGTGTCACTGCGCGAGCTGTTGGGCGTGATCGGCGCCTATCAATGGCAGAGCAAGGGCGTGTTTGTGCCGGCACTGTCTGCCGCATCCACAGCGGCAGCGTCGACAACATCGTCAACAGCGGCGCAACAACACGACGACGCACAAGCCCGCATCCATCCGCATTACGGTGTGTTCTCGCCGGTACGCGGTGAATACATCGACCTGGTGGCCAAGGCCAGTCTGCCTGCGCTATTCAGCCGCAGTGACGCTGGCCTGCGCACACCGGCCTTCGATATCGGCACCGGCACCGGCGTGCTGGCGGCGGTGTTGGCACGCCGCGGACTGCAACACATT
>CAIPUP010000395.1 GCA_903868285.1 uncultured beta proteobacterium | reverse complement strand
TGGGAGGATGGCATCGGTCAGATGTATCTGGAGCTCGAGCGCAGCATGACGCGTGAACAGCGTCAGCGGGCACAGACGCGATTGCGCCGTTTTGGGGACGATTTCAATCGTCTGGCGAATGAACGCTGAACGCTGAACGCTGTACGACGAGCGCTGGACGCTGAAATAAAAAAACCGGGCACGAAGCCCGGTTTTTTAATCGCGAGGATCGCGCAGCCTGTCGGTGAAGACAGACTGCGCTGACCGATCACTTCAGGTGGTTGCTGACCAGTTTGGTCATGTCGAACATCGACACCTGCTTCTTGCCACCGAACAGCTCTTTCAGCTTGTCATCGGCGTTGATCATGCGCTTGTTCTTGGCGTCCTGAAGACCGTGCTTCTTGATGTAAGCCCAGATCTTCTTGGTCACTTCGGTACGCGGCGCAGGCGCTGCACCGATCACCGCACCGAGGATTGCGCTCGGGGTCATCGGCTTCATGAAAGCAGCATTCGGCTTGCGCTTGACTGCCGGCTTGGCGGCTTTCTTTGCAACCTTCTTGACGGCTTTGACAGCCTTGACCGCTTTCTTGGCGACCACTTTCTTCGCTACGACCTTCTTCTTGACGGCCTTCTTCGCGACGACTTTTTTCTTCGTTGCCATGAGTTGAAACTCCTTCAAAGGAACAATCACATACGGGGGTAAACCCGCGTTTCCACATCTGCACGATGGGGCCGGACTTAACCGGGCGAGCGGAGGATGCGCTATGAGACATGGTTTGTCAACGGCCGCAAAGCGGTTTTTCAGAGGAGAAATCGCTGTTTTTGCAGCTTGGGTTGTCGGGCTTTGTCAGGGGGCGCACCTATAATCGCGCCGCCTCACCCGCCTAAGGAACCATCTCGATGCAAGATTTCAGGAAAAACGTGGCGCTGCTGGCGAGCTGTCAGGCGCTTTTGTTTGCCAACAACGCCACCCTGATTTCCGTCAACGCGCTGGCCGGTTACGCCCTCACCGAGACCAAGTCGCTGGCCACCTTGCCGGTGACGTTCTGGGTCTGTGGTGCTGCGGCGGCCACGCTGCCGGCGTCGCTGCTGATGCGTCGGCTGGGTCGGCGCGGCGGCTTTTATCTGGGCAGCTTGCTGGGTGTGCTGGCAGCGTTGCTGTGCACCTGGGCCGTGGCAGAGGGGAGCTTCTGGGGTCTTTGCGGGGGTACGTTTGTGTTCGGCATGCAAAACGGCATTGGTCACTACTACCGTTTTGCCGCCGCCGACATCTCGCCCGCTGACTACAAGGCCAGCGCTATTTCCATGGTGCTGGCCGGTGGCGTGTTCGGCGGCCTGATCGGGCCGGAGGTCAGTACGCTCACCGTTGATCTGCTGCCAGCGCGTTTTGCTGGCACCTACCTCTCGCTGCTGGCCTATATCCTGCCGACCATGCTGGTGCTGTCCTGGCTGCGCCTGCCGCCAGCCGAGACCGCGGCGCAGCAGGGTGTGGCCCGACCGATGCGGGTGATTGCGCGTCAGCCTGGCTTCATTGTTGCGGTGCTCTGTGGTGCGGGTGCATTTGCTGCCATGAACTTGTTGATGGTGTCAGCGGCGCTGGCGATGGGTTTTTGCGGACACCCCTATTCGGCCGCCGCCACGGTCATCGGCTGGCATATTTTCGCCATGTTCGCGCCCTCGTTCTTTACCGGCTTTCTGGTGCGTCGCGTCGGCCTGCTGCGCTTGATGCTGGTTGGTGTTGTGCTGCTGTATGCCTGTGTCGCAGTGGCGCTGTCTGGGCAGACCGTGCAGCATTTCTGGCTGGCGCTGATGCTGCTGGGCGTGGCCTGGAATTTTCTTTATATCGGTGGCACCACGCTGTTGACCGAGAGTTACCAGCCGGCCGAGCGCGCCAAGACCCAGGGTGTGAACGAAATCATTGTCTTTGTCACCCAGGCGGTGACCTCGGTTGCCTCTGGCTTGCTCGTCAACAGCCAGGGCTGGGATACGGTCAATTACCTCACCCTGCCGGTGATCACCCTGATCGGCGTTGCCCTGCTATGGCTGATGCTGCAGCGCAGGGCCGCAGAGCGCGCTGCACCCGTTACGGCCAGTTTGTCGAGCGGCAACGGTGGCGCCAGCGGAGCAAATCGTGGCTGACGCCGGCGCCAATCAGCCGTCGCCGGTGCCTGATCACACCACGCCGGTGCTGCGTCAGCTCGACCCGCAGGCGGTACCGGTGCTGGCCGCTGCAGCGCTGCGCCCGTCCCTGCACACCCTGAGCGTGGCCGAGGCCCGTCGCAGTTACCTTGCGTCGCGCCGCGCAATGCAGCCTGCGCTGCCGGAAGTCGCTGCAACCCAGGACTTCCGTATCGACGGCCCAGGCGGACCTTTGGCGCTGCGGCTGTATCGCGGCCTGGGCACGCAGCCGGAACAAAGCCTGCCGGTGGTGCTTTACTTCCACGGCGGTGGCTGGGTCTATGGCGATCTGGACAGCCATGATGTGCCGTGTCGCCAGCTGGCCAATTTCGGACGCATGGCGGTGCTGGCGGTCGACTATCGGCTGGCGCCCGAGCATCCCTTTCCGGCCGCGATCGAGGATGCGCAGGCCGCATTGCGCTGGCTGGCAGCGCAGGCTGTTGATCTGCACCTGCTGCCCGACTGCATCGTGCTGGCCGGCGACAGTGCT
>CAIPUP010000394.1 GCA_903868285.1 uncultured beta proteobacterium | reverse complement strand
GCCCATTTGGTCAATCAGCTGCTTGTACAGCGCACTGTCGGTGGCAATCTGCTTGCGAAAGGTCTCGCCATCAGCCACCGAATAGCCAAGGTTCTGCTTGTCCATGGCTTCCTTGACGGCCGGTTCGTTGGCGGTCTTGATCGCGATAGCGTTGAGCTTGGCCAATACATCCGCCGGGATACCTTTCGGTGCAGCCAAGCCGCGCCAAGTGCCCATGGCCAGGTCGATCTTGCGCTCTTTCAGTGTCGGCACCTGAGCCAAGGCGCCCCCGATGCGCTGGTCAGCCAAAACGGCGAGGGCGCGAAGCTTGCCAGACTGCACAAAGGCAAACACCTCTGACGGCGATGCGTTCACTGCGTCGATGTGCCCGCCCAGCAGCGAGACGACTGCCGGCGCGTTACCCTGGAACGGCACGTGCGTGAACGTTGTGCCGATCTTCTGTTGCAATGCCGCTGCGGCCAGGTGCGAGACGCCGCCGGTGCCGGCGTTGCCGAACTTCAGCGGATCTTTGGATTTTTTGGCTGCGTCGACCAAATCTTCGATGGTTTTCCAGGGCGAATCTGCGCTGACCGTCAGCACCACCGGGTCGGCGTTCAGGCGCACCAGGGGGGTGAAATCGTTCTCGGGTGAGAACTTGGCAATCCCCATGTGCGGGATGATGGCCATTTCCACAGTCACCATGGCGATCTTGTAGCCGTCTGGTTTGGCAGCGGCGACTTCGGAAAGGCCGATACCACCGGTGGCACCCGGCTTGTTCAGCACGGTGATGGGTTGGCTGGAATGCTTTTTGGCCGCCTCGGCAACCACGCGCGCGAGCACGTCGGTGCCGCCGCCTGCGCCAAAGGGTACGACCAACTCGATCGGCTTGTTGGGATAGTCGGCCGCGCTTTGCGCGACTGCGCCCAGCGGCAGCGCTGCCATCACGGTGGAGCCGACGGCGAGCGCCAGCATTTTGCGGGTGGAGATCAGCAGGTTCATGGTGGTTGTCCTCGGGTTGCTTTGAAAGAAAAGTGGCTAAGGGGGATTGCTTTGGCTGTACCGCTAAAGGCTCTCTGCCATCCTGAGCACAGCGACCATGCCGGGGTCATCCATGCCGATGGATTTCTCCGCGAACATGCGGGCGCGACCAATACGGTTGGGCTTGTCGCGAAATTCTTCGATGGCCTTGGCAGCCGCTTTGCGGGCCACGGCAGCCAGGTCGTCTTGAGGCTGGGCTCGCGCCAGGGCCTGCGCGATCGCGTGTAGCGAGTCGATCATCGTCTTGTCGCCCAGACTGGCGCCGCCGCGCGCAGAAAGTTTTTGCACCGCATGCGACAGCAGTTCGGGTAAGGCCGCACGATCTAGGCTCCTGCCGTCCAGCCACTTGGCGGCAGCGAGCAGGCCGCTGGCGAACAGCGTGCCGAAGCTAGAACCAGAGGCGTCCGCGCAGGCCTGCGAGGCGCACTTCAATATGCCCTGTACGCTGTCTGGCGCGACAGGGAGCACGTTACGAACGTTGTGCGCGCATTTCTGCAAAGTCACGCCAAGATCACCATCGCCCAGTCGGCTGTCAAGCTCGTTGAGCTCGGGCGCTGCCTTGTCCATGGCAGCCGCCCATCGGGTGAAGGCATCTTTGAGGCGTGGAGCGTCCATGGCGCTCAAACTTTCCAGAACGGGCAATCGGCTGGCGCCTGCAGCAGCCGCTCCAGCTCGCCGTCCAGCGGCATCAGGGTGAGGGACATACCGGTCATTTCCATCGAAGTCGCATAGCGGCCGATTAGCGGCATGACGATGCGGACGCGGCGCCCTGCCAGCACCGCGGCGATGCGTCGATACACAATGAACAGTTCCTCATGGGGCGTTGCGCCCAGGCTGTTGACAAGCACGGCTGTGCTGGAGCCTTTGGCCAAATTCAGCTCAGGCAGCAGCAGGTCCAGCATCTCGTCTGTCAACGCGTCGGCCGACTTCAGGGGCCCACGCCAAATGCCGGGTTCGCCGTGAATGCCCATGCCGAATTCGATTTCCGTCTCAGCGATCTCGAACGATGCGCGGCCCGATTCCGGCACCGTGCAGGGCGTCAGGGCCACGCCGATGGTGCGGCAGGCGTCGGCGGCTTTTTGCGCGGCCGCGGTCACCTCGACCAGCGATCCGCCCGCGGCGGCGCACGCCCCGGCGATCTTGAACGCGAACACCATGCCGGCCACGCCTCGGCGCTTGTCGCGTTCGGCGACGGTTGCGCTGGCAACGTCATCGGCCACTCGAACCGAGTTGCACTTGAACGTGTCGGACGCCAGTTCCTCGATCGCCATCTCGAAATTCATGCGGTCGCCACCGTAGTTGCCGTAAAGCGCCAGCAGGCCAGCGCCGCCATCGGCGGCCTGGAAGGCGGACATGCAGTCGGCCACACGTGGTCCGGCAAACACGTTGCCCACGGCGCAGGCGTCAAGCAGGCCGTCGCCGACATAACCCAAAAACACGGGTAAATGCCCTGAGCCGCCGCCAGTCACAATGCCGACTTTGCCTGGCACCGGCCCGCTGGCACGCGCCACTACTCGGGCGCTTGCCAGCTTGTAACTGGACGGATAGGCGGCGCACAGGCCGGCCAGCGTCTCGTCAACGTAGGCGTATGGCGCGTTGAGGATCTTCTTCATGGGACAGACCCGAGGCTGTTGCCTGTCGGTTAGGCCATCAGCGGCTGCATGGCCGCTTTGATGGCTACTTTCTGCTGCTCGGTCACGCGCATCATGGGTGCGCGCGGCTCGAACATGCGTGTGCCCTGCAGGTGCTGGATGTACTTGATGCAGGCCGGCAGGTTGTCGTGACTCATCGTGTTCCACAGCGCATTGAGCTTGAAATGCAGGTCGCGCCCCGTCTTGTGGTCGTTGGCTTCCACGGCCTTCTGAATGCGCACAACAATATGTGGCACCGCGCTCGTCAGCGCCGAAATGGCGCCGTGCATGCCCATGCAGAAACCGGGGTAAAGCAGCGCGTCGACGCCGGACAGCACCACGTTCTCGGGCTTGCAGCGCAGCAGCAGGTCGGAAAGGGACTTCAGGTCACCGCCGCTTTGCTTCATGCCAACCACGCCGGGCACCTCGTCCATGAT
>CAIPUP010000393.1 GCA_903868285.1 uncultured beta proteobacterium | reverse complement strand
AGCAGATAAACCAAGGTGAACTGACCAACCGAAATACGAAAATCACTCAGCCGAACCGGCATGAACAAGGCCAGGCGCGCGCCACCGCGCAGGTTGCGGCCCAAGCCCTGCAACATCAGGCGCAGGCCGTTACGCCGCGTTCTGATTTCAGACGACATCGCGATGCCCGCCCTGGTGTTTTTTGGACGATCCCGGGCTGACAACTTCCGCCATGGCCTGCGCAATCGCCGCACAGCGCTCGGCATGCAGTCGTTGCGGAATCGGTCGCGCATCCTGCGCCAGGCTGCGCTGCGCGATGGCCTGGGCATCGACACTGCGCGCCGCCTGCAGGCTGTGCATCCAGGGCTGCAGCGTATGCGACAGCGGCTGACTCCAGCCACAGTGTCCGGCCTGCCAGGCCTGGGCAACATGGATCAGCTCCAGCAGGCGCTCCGGACGGCGAAAGCTGTCGCAGGCTTCGATCACCTGCAGCCGTGCCTCGGCCTGCAGTTGCGCCACTTTCGCCATGCGCTGACCGTGGCGCATGAACAGTCGCGCTGCATCACGGCATTCGTTCGGTGCCCGCAAGCGTTGCAACAAGGCTTCCAGGGCCGCCTCATCATCCCGTTGCATCGGCCCGGCCAGCAGCGCAAAGCGCTGACTGACCGGACGGCCTTCGCGGGCACAAAACCGCAGGCCGCCAACAAAGGCACGCGTCTGATCATTGGCCGGGCGACCCTGCTCGAAGTGAAAATGTTCCGCCGGAAACAACTGCGCCAACAGCCCGCAATCTTCCAGCACCACGAACATGCGCTCGGCATGCGCTTCCATCAGGCCGCGCGACAACTCATGCCAGACACGCTCAGGCACCAGGGCAGCAGTCTCGCCCTGCTGCACCATGTGTCGCATCAGCTGCAGGGTTTCGTCGGCGATGCGAAATCCAAAGCGCGCCACGAAACGCGCCACGCGCAGGATGCGTACCGGGTCTTCGATGAAGGCATCGCTGACATGGCGCAGTACGCCCTCACGCAAGTCGCGCTCGCCCTGAAACGGATCGACCAGCCGGCCATCGGCATCGCGCGCCATGGCATTGATGGTGAGATCGCGCCGCGCCAGATCCTGTTCCAGCGTCACTTCGCGCGAGGTATGAAAAACAAAGCCGCGATAGCCCGGTGCAGTCTTGCGCTCGGTGCGGGCCAGGGCATATTCCTCCTGCGTTTGCGGATGCAGGAACACCGGGAAATCCTTGCCCACCGGGCGATATCCCAGGGCCAGCATGTCCTCGGGCGTGGCGCCAACCACCACATGATCACGATCGACCACCGGTCGGCCCAGCAGTGCGTCACGCACCGCACCGCCTACGCTGTAGATCTTCATGCGGCGCTGCGCTTCAAGCGAGCGGGTGCTGCAACACGCGGGCGCAAGGTTCAGCGTCCGGCACGCTTGCGCAGCCCATCCAGCCGGCCGTGGGCGCTCTGGCCAGCCAGCCAACGCGAAGCGACCGAGGCCATGGCAACCGGCTGAATGCCAAACGGAAACAGCGCTGCGGAGACATTGTCCTCACGCATGGAGTCGAGGTTGTCGCGTGACAGCGGCGCACCCGGCAGACATTCCATGGCCCAGGCCTGCAAGTAAGCCAGAGGAGCCGGCAGGGCAATGATCGGTCGGGCGTGCCCCGCCGCTGCACCAGCGAAACGTATCAGCTGCCGGAGCGTGAACACCTCGGGCCCGACCAGATCAAAGCGCTGCGCCCCGGCATGCGCTGCAGCCTGCATGGCCTGCAGTGCCGCCACCATGGCAGCAGCCACATCCTCCACCCATACCGGCTGGAAGCGCGCCTCGGCACCGCCCACCGCCAGCATCGGCAGAAACATCTGTAAGTCTTTGAATAAATTGAGGAATTTGTCATCCTCGCCGTAGATGACCGAAGGTCGGAACAGGCGCAGTTGCAAGCTTGACGCAGGGTCATCGGCGGCCGCCGAAAGCAAGGCTTCCGCCGCGCCCTTGGAGCGCAGGTATTCACTTGGGCCATCGATGCTGGCACCGAGCGCGCTCATATGCAGCAGCTTGTGAACACCAGCCTCGCGGCAGGCCTGCAGCAGCTGTCGTGGCAGCTCGACATGCGCCCGGGCGAACTGTGCGCCATAGCGCTCGCCAGCACGCGCTCGCGTGCTGTGTAACACGCCCACCAGGTTGAACACCGCGTCACAGCCGGCAAGCAAGCGGCGCAGCGTATCCGGTTGATGAATATCGGCCTGCACAACCTCCACCGTTGGCAGGGTGAGCAAACTCTTGGCACGCTCGCGATAACGCGTTGGCACCAGCACGGCGTGGCCGGCGGCCGACAGGCGCGCCACCAGATGCCGACCGACAAAACCACTACCACCTAGCACAAGTATTCTGGACATGAGCAGATAACCAGGTTGAGCAACGATCAGGAATTTCCTACGGGAAAAAGCCGCGCGAAAACCACGCGAAAACTACGGCAGGTCCTTGTTCGCCAGCTGATCGCTGGGCGTACCACGCGCCGCGACGGTACCCAGTCGCGACTTGAGCGAGCGGGCTTCACCACCCAGCACCGCCGCGTAGTAAACGGTATTGGACATGACCTTCTTGACGTAGTCGCGTGTCTCGTTGAACGGAATCGACTCGGCATAGATCGCGCCCTCGAGCGGACGATCGCCACGCCAGTTGCGCGCCCGGCCAGGCCCGGCGTTATAGGCGGCACTGGCCAGCACCGGATGGCTGTCGAGCTCGGACAACACCTGGCGCAGGTAATAAGTTCCGAGGCGGGCATTGATATCGACTTCGGTGACACGCGACCAGTGAAAGTCATGCATGCCGACGCGCTTGGCCACCCAACGTGCCGTGGCCGGCATGAGTTGCATCAAGCCGGCCGCGCCCGCGCCCGATTTCACCTCGGCAATGAAGCGGCTCTCCTGGCGTACCAGTCCGAGTACGAACGGCTCTTCCACCGACTGCGCCCGTGCCTCGCGCCCCAATGCCTCGCGATACGGCGCCAGAAAACGCAGGCTGTAGTCATGCGTCTGCTGGGTGCGATCGGCCGTGTTGATGGCACGGTCCCAGACCTTGTTGCTACGCGCCAGCTCGGCCGCGGCCAACAGCTGACGGTCGTCCATGCCGCGCAGCGCCCAGTTCCATTCACGCACACCCTCGACCCGCATACTGCGTTCGAACAGCGCCAGCGCACGGCGCAATCCCGGATGGTTCTCGGCCGCCTGCGACTCCCTGGCCTCGATCGCCGCAGCACGCGGCAGGCTGAGCGTCTGCCCCACTTCCTCGGCGGCCAGCCGGCCATAGAAGCTGTGCTCGGCAGCAATTCGCACAAACAGTTGTCGTGCCTCGTCGTTACGACCCTGCTGTTGCGCGGCGCGCCCCAGCCAGTAGGTCCAGGTCGACTCGGCGCGTGCAAGCGGGGTCATGGCATCGATCGCCGCTTTCACCTCGCTCCAGTTGCCCAAGCGCAAGGCGATACGGGTGCGCCAGGCCAGTTGCTCCTGCGTCATGGGGGACGCCGAGCCACCCGCCGCAGCGGCCTGGCGAAACCACTCCAGCGCCTCGGGCAGATGCTTGCGCGCACCGGCAGTGGCGATATGCGCCAGCGCCCAGGCCTGTTGCTCGGGGCTGAGGGCCGCCCGCAGGCGGGCATCCAGCTGCGCCGCTGCGGCTTGCGAATCACTGCGCGCCAGACGCGCCAGCGCAACGATCACCAGCTCACGCCCGGGTCGCGTTGCCAGCTGATCGGCCGAGCGATCCAGCCAGCGCGCCGGCGAAGCCATCAAGGCGTCCAGTCGCGCCAGGTCCGGGCGTTCGTTCTGGGGCAGCAGTGACAGAAAGCGGCGCAGTGCCGGCATCTGATTGGCTTCGGACAGCAAACGGAAACGCTCCCACAACTGCTGCGTGCCGAGCAGTCCGGCGGCACGCATCGGTTCGATCAAGGCCTGGCACCCCTCGGGCAGATCACGCGCCGTTTGCCAATGCACCCGCAGCTCGGACAACGCCGTCATGTCGCCAGCCTGATGGCGCGACTGTAGTCCGTAGCACAGCACATCCGGCTCGTCGTTCACCAGGGTCGACACCAGTGCAGCGTAATGCCGTGCGAAATTGCTCCAGTCACCACGCCGCGCCAGGATGCGCAGCCACTCATGCCGCATCACCTCGGCCAGATACTCGCCCGGATGGCGAATAAAAAAGGCTTCCACTTCATCAGGCGTGGCCTGATCCAGACGCAGGCGTAATTGCCAGTACGCGGGATAGCCAGCCAGCACATGCTCGCGCGTCTGCGGCAGCAAGCGATCGAGTTTGTTGCGATCGCCGTTACGTACCGCATCACGCGACTGCAGGATCAGGTCGCCGGCACCCGCGGCCGCAGTGGAGGTGGTGACAGCCGCAGGCGGCCGGTAGCTAACTTTGTGTGACGGTGCGGCCTTGCTCAGCGCTGCGTTGCTGGCTGCTTTGCTGGATTTAGCTGGCGTTGCTGCAGCCTTGGCTGGCGTCACCGGCTTGGCCGACTTGCCAGCCTTACTGCTGGCGCCAGCCGACTGCGCTGACTTGCCTGCGGTCGCTTCCTGGGCATGCAACATGACCGGTCTGAGCGTCCAGAGCACCAGTAGCGCCAGCGCCAGCAGAACCGGCGCAGGGACAGCCATCGCCAGGCTGGGTGGTACAAGGCTGGGTGCTATATTGCAATGCTTCATCATGATCAGATCAGCATAGCATGCAGCAAAAAAATTTCTCAATATTATTAAGTACTTCCGTGACTTTTCGGGTGGAATTTCTGAAGTGAAAACCGACCCCGACTGGCGCAAATCCGAACGCCGGCGACTGATCGCGGAACGCGAAGCGGTGCCGTCCAGCCAGCGTGCCGCCTGGGCGCAACGCATCGATGCCCATTTGCAGCGCGGCTTCCCGCAACTGACCCAGGCCTGCGTGGCGTTTTGCTGGCCCTATCGCGGCGAATACGATGCCCGCAATCTGGTGCGCCAGCTGTATCAGGCCGGCGCGCGTATCGCCCTGCCGGTGGTGGTGGCCAGTGGCAGTCCGCTGCTATTCCGGCAATGGACCCCCGATACCCCGCTGCTGAGCGGGCCGCTGGACATCCCCTATCCGGGCGCGCAGTCACCGCAACTGCAGCCCAGCCATGTGCTGCTGCCGGTGGTGGGCATTGACGCCGCCGGCTACCGGCTGGGCTATGGCGGCGGCTACTTCGACCGCACCCTGGCTGCGCTGGCCGCGACCGGGTTAGCGACCGGGTTAGCGGCCGGGTTAGCGACCAATTCAGCGACCGAATTAGCGTCCCCCACATCGAGCAAATCCGCGCCACTGGTGATCGCCACCGGCTATGAGCTGTGCCGCATTCCCAGCATCGCTCCGCAGTCGCATGACATTCCGATGGACTGGCTGGTCACCGAGCGCGGGCTGTACCGGCGCGAAGCCGGCCGGTTGGTGTTTCAGGACTTGCCGTAACCGCCACCCCCGGGCAGCGCCAGCTCCAGCACATCGCCTTCCTGCAGATCAACCACGCCCTTGGGGTTTTCCACCGGCTGGCCATTGCACAGCACATGACCGGTACGCCCGGGTTCACCACCGAGGATGCCCTTGGCCGGCACGCGGGTGCGATCGGTCAGCAGCGACACCCGCAGCCGTCCCGGCCAGCGCGACTGGAACGACACCACCTGCCCCCAACCACCATGACGCGCTCCGGAGCCACCGGAGTCATCGGCCAGGCGCTTGCTCTGAAACAGGATAGGGGCGAGGGTCTCGGCCACCTCCACCGGCGTGTTGGAAATGTTGGCCGGAAAGCCCGCCGCCGGCGGTCCGTCGCGATCACGCATCGCGCCCATGCCGCCATTGAAAAACAAGATGGTGGAAAAGGATGTGCCCTTGGCCGTGTCGACACCGCGCATCAGCACCGACCATAGCGGCGTGCCGCTGTCGGCCTGCACCTTGTCCGGCATCACCGGCGCCAGCGCCTCGAACACCGCCGCCTGCAACTGATGTCCGATCAGATGGCGCGCACCGACCGCGGCCGGTGGCCGGGCATTGACAATGCTGCCCTCGGGCGCGATCACCTTGAACAGACGGGTGAAGCCATCGTTGTTGGGAATGCCGGGCGAGAGCAGGCACTTGAACGGATAGATGCTGTAGGCGTAGGTGTGATTGAAGGTCTCGTTGATGCCATAGCGCACCTGGGCGGTGCTGCCGCTGTAGTCGATGGTCACGCCATCGGCAGTGACGGTGAGGGTGGCCTGAATGCGCACACGCTCGTCCCAGCCATCGGATTCAACACTGCCGACATACACGCCCGGCGGAATCTGCCGCAATTCGCGCAAGGCAGCCTCCTGCGAAGCCTTGAAGATCGCCTCGGCAATTTCGCGGATATCCGGCAGACGGTATTCCTGCAACAGATCGATGAGGCGTCGCTCGGCCACGCGCAAGGCCCCCATCTGTGCCTCGATGTCGCCACGCACCTGCTGTGGCAGACGCACGTTGGCCTCGAGCATCTGCATCACCCAGGGGTTGATACGCCCTTGCTCGGCCAGCTTGATGACCGGAAAGCGTATGCCCTCTTCGAACATTTCGTTGGCATCGGCCGACCACTGCCGGCCACCGATGTCCGACAGATGCGCCACGGCAATGGCAAAGGCCACCAGGCGTGGCGCCGCACCTGCACCGGCATCCGCCTCGGGCGGCATGAAGATCGGCGCTGCCATAGTGGCATCGGGCAGATGACCGGTGCCGATCCAGGGATCGTTGGTGAACAGGATGTCGCCCGGCTGCAACTGCTCGGCCGGAAACACCTTGAGCATGCCCTGCAGCGACAGCGGCGCAGTGCCGATGAAGCCGGGAATGCTGAGGGTGGACTGCGCCACCAGCCTGGCCTTGGTGTCGAGCAGCACACAGGCAAAGTCGTTCGACTCGCGCACCACCGTCGAGAACGAGGTGCGCTTGAGCGTGGCCCCGGCCTCGTCGGTGATGGCGATAAGCCGGTTCCAGTAAATTTCCAGATCGATCGGATTCATGCTTTCACCGCCGTCGTTACCGCGTTCAGGGTTTGCACGTTCGGATGTTGCGCGTTCAGGCTTTGCAGACGAATACGCAGATTGCCCGCCTCGTCCAGCATGAAGCGATCCCCTGGTCCGACCACCACCGTGGAACCAGGCTGCTCCACCAGCGCCGGACCGTCATGCATCTGGCCCGGCTGCAATTCGGACTGGGTCAGTACCGGCGTCTCGACAAAGGCAGCGATATCCGGGAAGTAGGCCGGCCGGCTGCGTCGCTTTGCCATCGCCGTCGCCGTTGCCGCCTGCGCTGCGCTGGCCACGCTCGCCAACGGTGTCACCGCGGCATCGGCACTGCCCTCGACACGCCAGTTCACCACCTCGATACGCTGACTCGCCAGCGGCTTGCCAAAGCGTGCGGCATAGGCAGTCTGAAAATTGTGTTCGATCTCGGCCAGGGTGGAGGGCAGCATCTGCGCCGGCAGTTCGGTTTCCACCTCGAAGCCCTGACCGACGTAGCGCATATCCGCAGTACGCCGAAACTGGATATCAGCCTGCGGCACACCGGCCGAAGCCAGCTCGGCGCGCAGCGGTGTCTCCATGCTGAGCAACAGGGCTTCGATGGCCGGCCAGTCCAGCTCGGCCAAGCGACTGAAGCGGGTACGCACCATGTCCACCTTCATCGGCGCCACCAGCAAACCAAAGGCCGAGAACACCCCGGCATTGGCTGGCACCAGCACTTCGGCGCAGCCGCTGCGCCGGGCCACTTCGCGCGCATGGATCGGACCGGCACCACCGAAGGCCAGCAGGGTGTAGCGGCGCACATCGCGCCCGTTCTCCACCGCATGGATCTTGGCCGCGCTGGCCATGTGTTCGCAGACGATGCGATGAATACCGTTGGCGGCCTCGATCACGCTCATGCCCAGCGGCTTGGCGATGTGTTCTTCGATGGCACGCTCGGCCAGCGCCGGGCGCAGGCTGACCGCGCCACTGAGCGAGCCCTCGCCATCGAGATAGCCCAGTAGCAATGCGGCATCGGTCACCGTCGGACGCGTGCCACCCAGGCCGTAGCAGGCCGGGCCAGGGTTGGAACCGGCACTGTGCGGGCCGACCTTGAGCAGCCCGGTGGCATCGACATGCGCAATGCTGCCACCGCCGGCACCGATCTCGATCAGATCCACCGTGGGCAGACGCACCGGCAGGCCGCTGCCCTTCTTAAAGCGTTGCAGGCGTGCTGCCTCGAAGTCGGTGGTGACCGAGGGCTTGCCATTGGAAATCAGGCAGGCCTTGGCGGTGGTGCCGCCCATATCGAAGGCAATCACATCCGGCGTTTCGGCCTGACGTGCGGCATGTGCCGCGCCCAGGGCACCGGCCGCCGGACCCGACTCCAGCATGCGGATCGGCATGCGTTCACCAAACTCGCGCGAGATCACGCCACCATTGGATTGCATGATGCGCAGCGTCACCGGCATGCCGAGTGACTTCAGTCCGTCCTCGATGCTGCCCAGATAGCTGCCGACCATCGGCATGACATAGGCATTGAGCACGGTGGCAATGGTGCGCTCGTACTCGCGCATCTCGCCCAGCACCTCCGACGATAGCGACACCGAGATCTGCGGCGCGATGCGCTGGGCAATGGCCTTGACGCGCTGCTCATGCGCCGGATTGGTGAAACTGTGCAAAAAGCAAACAGCGATGGCACGCACACCACCGGCCACCAGCTGGCGTATCACCTGTTCGATCTCTTCATCGCGCGGGGCCTGGATGACGCAGCCCGCAGCATCCACCCGCTCATGCACCTCGGCACGCAAGGCACGCGGGATCACCGGATCGGGGCCGGGTGCGGCGAGGTCGTACAGGTCGTAGCGCAGCTCGCGCGCAATCTCGATCACATCGCGAAAGCCGGCGGTGGTGATGAGGCCGGT
>CAIPUP010000392.1 GCA_903868285.1 uncultured beta proteobacterium | reverse complement strand
CCTGGAACAGTTGCGCATTACCGACCGGCGGGCGCAGCAGATGACTGTTCTTCTCCAGCCAGTGATTGAAATTCAGCGGCAGCATCATGATGTTTCTCCGATTGGTTGAGCCGGTTACCCCTGTTCCGTCTGTTCTGCCTATTCGGCTTTGGCGCCGGAGACGCGGATCAGGCGTCCCTTGTATTCCAGATCGATTTTCAGGAAGGCGGCAAATTCCTCCGGTGTGCTGCCCACCGCGCCATAGCCCTTGCCGGTGATTTCACGTTCGCGAAACTCCGCATCGTTGATCACCGCCGCAACATCCTTCTGTATCCGCGCCACGATGGCGCGCGGTGTGCCGGCCGAGGCGAACAGGCCGAACCACGGTCGGGGGTCGATGTCCGGGAAGCCGGCCTCGCGCAGGGTCGGCACATCCGGGTAGAGCGCCAGTCGTTGCGGCCGGGCGATGGCCAGCGGCTTGAGTTTGCCGGCGCTGAAAAAGCCGCGCGTGGTGCCAGCGCCGCCCATGGTGAGTTGCACTTCACCGGCGATGGCAGCGGTCAGCGCCGGGGCAATGCCCTTGTAGGGCACGTGCGTGATCTGAATGCCGGCCTGCGCCTTGAGCGACTCGAACAGCAGATGCGGCTGACTGCCGCTGCCATAGGAACCATAGTTCAGCACCTGTGGTTTACTGCGCGCCAGCAGCACCAGTTCCTGCAGCGTGTTGGCACTGACCGAAGGATGCGCCACCACCATCTGATACAAATCAATCAGTTGCGTCACCGGCACCAGATCACGCATCGGATCGAAGGACAGTTTCGGAAACAGATGCGGATTGCTGGTGATGCTGGAGTCGCTGGTGAACAGCAGGGTCAGGCCGTCGGGCGCGGCCTTGGCTACCAGTTCACTGCCGATGAGTGTGGCCGCGCCGGGTTTGTTGTCGACCACCACCGATTGATTCCACAGCCGCGACAGTCGTTCAGCCACCGGGCGCGCCATGCCATCGACACCGCCGCCGGGCGGATAGGGCACCACCATGCGCACCGGCTTGGCGGGGAAGTCCTGCGCCGCCAGCGACAGGCTGAAGCTGGCGGCAACACAGCCCAGCACCAGCAAAGCGCTGTGCTGCAGCCGGCGTTTCAGTCCGTGTTTCAGTCCGTGTTTCAGTCCGTGTTTCAGAGTGCGAGGCTGCCGGTGTGCGGGATTGCCTTGATCGGTTTGCATGCTTTGTTCCTTTTGGCGCAGACAGTCAGTGATTCATCGTTCGAACAGGATCGCCAGGCCGCAGGCTTCCTCGGCCGGTACCAGCAGCCGTTCGCCCACCTGCAACACGGTGAAACCGGCGCGCAGCAGTCGCTGCTGCTGCGCTTGCAGGTCGGGGCAGTGAAAACTCACCGCAGCCACACCCGGCAGCGGCGGTAGCAGACTGCCCGGCAGCCAGGTCGATACCTTCGACAGCGGAATCAGGCTCAGGCGCGAAAAGCCCGGCAGATGAAACACCATCGCGCCATCCTGCTGTTGCGGTTGCTGGCCGGTGTACTGGCGGTACTTCACCGCGAAGTGCGCCAGGTCGTCGGTCACCAGCAGGGTATCGCGCAGTTCAGTGCAGCCATTCGGATGCGCAATGTATTGCGGCTGGTAAATGTATTGCGGCGTGAGGTGGCGTGCGGCCTGGATGTAACCCTCGGGCGAATCATTGGGTGCGAACTGCACACGCTGAAAGCGCGCCGTGCGTACACCCTCCGGGGTGTCGATATCGCGTTGCAGCGGAATGGCGCCTGAAGTTTCAACGCCGGCAGCGACCAGTCGCGCATCGACCGCTTCCACCGCTTCGGAGTTGAAGCAGATGATGTGCGCGCCCTGGTGATGCTGCAGATAGCCGGCGATGCGCGGTGAGGGTTGATCGGCGTGTTCGCTGGCGAGTATCTCCAGATAGTTGCGGGCGAACATCACGCAACGATTGCCTGCGCCCAGCGGCTTGACTGGCTCGCCGGGTTTCCAGGCACCGGCATGCGCTGACCAGGGCGTGAGCTGAAAGCCCATGGCTTCGAAGCAGCGACTGGCGCGCGACAGATCGCGCACTGCCATGCCGATGTGGTTGATGCTGTCGATATCGGCCATGGGCATGGACATGGACATGGACATGGTCATTCCACCTTGATGCCGGCGTCGCGAATGATCTTGCTGTACTTGGCCACTTCATTGCGCATGAAGCCGGCGAAGGCCTCGCTCGACAGCGTTGCCGGTTCTGCACCCAGCCGCGCCAGCTGCTCGCGCAGTTCGGGACGGGCCAGCACTTTCTGGGTTTCGGCATGTAGTCGCGCAACCACCTCGGGCGGTGTTTTGGCAGCGGCCACCAGGCCAAACCAGGCCACGGTGTCATAGCCGGGCAGACCGGACTCGGCCAGCGTCGGCAGCTCGGGCATGAGGCTGGTGCGGCGGGCGCTGGTGCTGGCCAGGGCGCGCAGCTTGCCCGCCTGCAACAGCGTGAGCGCCGACGGAATGTTGATGATCATGGCGTTGACCTGTCCGGCCACCAAGTCGTTCAGTGCCGGGGCAGCACCCTTGTAGCCGACGTTCACCAGTTCGAGCTGTCCCTGGCTGCGCAATAGCTCCACCGACAGATGCGACAGACTGCCGTTGCCGGCCGAGGCAATGTTGAGCTTGCCCGGATTGGCCCGCACGTAACTCAGGAACTCGGCCATGCTGCGCACCGGCAGCGAGGGATGCACCAGCAGCAAATTGGGCGAGGTGGCAATCAGTGTCACCGCCGTGAAGTCGCGCAGCGTGTCATAGGGCAGGCGCGGGTACAGCCCGGGGGTGACGCCATGCGAGCTGCCATTGCCCAGCATCAGGGTGTAGCCATCGGCCGCTGCGCCGAGCATCGCCACGGCGGCGATGCTGCCGCCGGCGCCGGGACGGTTCTCGATCACGAAGGTTTGCCCCAGCGCCTCGCCCAGCGGCCGCGTCACCAGGCGCGCCAGCACATCCGAGCCATCGCCGGCGGTCGAGGG
>CAIPUP010000391.1 GCA_903868285.1 uncultured beta proteobacterium | reverse complement strand
TTGGCGCCTTGCAGTCCCTCGCGCGCGGCGTAGCGCTTGGCCCCGGCAATCGCCAGCGCACCGGCCGGCTCGAGAATGGAGCGGGTGTCCTCGAACACATCCTTGATGGCGGCGCAGATAGCATCGGTGTCGACCAGTACGATTTCATCCACCAGTGCGCGGCTGAGGCGAAAGGTTTCCTCGCCTACCAGCTTCACCGCCACGCCGTCGGCAAACAGTCCGACATGCTCGAGCTCAATACGCCGACCGGCCTTGATGGAGCGCGACATGGCATCGGAATCGACCGGCTGCACACCGATGATGCGGATCTCCGGACGCAGACGCTTGACGTAGGCGGCAATGCCGGAGATGAGGCCACCACCACCGATGGCGACAAAAATCGCATCGATCGGCTGCTCGGCCTGACGCAGGATTTCCATGCCGATGGTGCCCTGGCCGGCGATCACATCCGGGTCGTCATAGGGATGCACGAAACTCAGCTTGCGCTGGCTGGCCAGCTTGCGCGCATGCACATAGGCATCGGAGTAGGAATCGCCGTGCAGCAGCACGCTGGCGCCGCGCGCGCGTACCGCATCGACCTTGATCTGCGGCGTGGTCACCGGCATCACGATCAGCGCCTTGCAGCCAAGCTTTTGCGCCGACAGCGCCACGCCCTGGGCATGGTTGCCGGCCGAAGAGCAGATCACGCCACGCGCCAGCTGTGCCGGGCTGAGCTGGGACATCTTGTTGTAGGCACCGCGCAACTTGAAGGAGAACACCGGCTGCATGTCCTCGCGCTTGAGCAGCACCCGATTGCCAATGCGTCGTGACAGGTTCGGCGCCAGCTCCAGCGGTGTTTCGATCGCCACCTCGTACACCCGCGCCCGCAGGATGCGCTCGAGATAATCGTCACCGGCCGGGGTACGAAACACGCTGGTATCGATGCGCTTGTTACGGGGACGACGGGTGGAGGTCATGGCGGGGGCAGTCAAAGTCAGGATTGAATGTTGCGGGAATGACGGATGTGTCTGATTTTACTGAACTTTTTGCCTTGCCCCGAAGGCTTCGTCTGGCCCGAGCAGGTATATTCCCGGCATGGACTGGTTGCTCTCTCCCGAAGGCGGTTTGTGGTCACTGGCGGCTGCAGCTTTTCTTGCCGCCACCGTGCTGCCACTGAGCTCCGAGGCAGTGCTGTTCGGCTATCTCAGCCTGCATCCGGACCAGGGCTGGCCCGCCATTGTGCTGGCCACACTGGCCAATACCGCCGGCGGCATGACCACCTACGCCCTGGGCCGCTATTTGCAGCTGCGCCTGCAACAGCCGCCGCACCAACCGCCGCACCAACCGCTACACCAACCGCTGCACCCACCGCCTGCACAACAAAGCGAACGCGATCAACCCAGGCAGCTGGCACGCGTGCGCTATTGGGGCGCACCGGTGCTGGCGCTGGCCTGGCTGCCGTTCATCGGCGAGGCGCTGGTGCTGGCCGCCGGCTGGCTGGGGGTGAACTGGTGCCAGGCGCTGCTATGGCAGGGGCTGGGGCGACTGGTGCGCTACTGGGTGGTAGCGCTGGGCGCGCTGGCCTAGCCGCTGAAGCAACCCAGATCGGCAGCATGGTCACAGCTAAAATCCGCCACGGGAGAATCAGCCATGGGCAAACAAAGTAAACGCAGCAAGCAGCGACCGTACTGGGAACGGGCCTACGAAAACCACGGCTACTGGCGCGGCAACAACAAGATCGGCTGGGCTTCGCTCGGCCCGGATGGCGAGGGCTTTTACCGCTGGCAGACCGGCACCCACAGCGGCAGCTGCAAGACGCTGGACGAAGCCAAGCGCATGGTGGAACTGGCAGTGGAACACGGCGCCAGCCAACTGGGTCTGTTTGATGTCGCGGACGAGGATGCACCGAACACGGATGCGCTGGGCATCCGCAACGCATCGCAACCCACCACCGGCGGCTGAGCCAGCAATGCCTGACCACCCTTCGATGACCAGTACCCCCAGCCGCAGCCCTGCCCTGCACGGCACGCGCCTGGCCGGCAAGGTGGCGCTGGTGACGGGTGGCGCCGGTGGCATCGGTCAGGCCATCGCTCGCCTGTTCTGCGCCCAGGGCGCGCGGGTGATGCTGGTGGACCGCGATGACGCAGCGCTGGCGGCGGCACAGCAGACGGTCACCGAGGCCCTGCGCTCTGATCGCGGCGCGACGTCTCAGCAACCCGCAATGCGGCTGCAACACTGCTGCCTGGATATCGCACTGCCCGAGAGCGCCGATGCAGCAGTGGCGGCGACGCTGCAGGCCTTCGGCCAGCTGGATGTGCTGGTCAACAATGCCGCGCTGCGCAATCTCGACCCGGTGGCCGAGGCCGACAACGCCAAGTGGCAGGCCCTGCTGCAGGTCAATCTGCTGGGGGCGGTGCATTGTTGCCGCGCTGCGCTGCCTGCGCTGCGCCGCCAGGGAAGCGCCAGCCTGGCCAGCATCGTCAATGTGTCCTCGACCTATGCCGTGGTCGGACGCAAGGGTTTTGCCGCCTACGATGCCTCCAAGGCAGCGTTGCTGTCCCTGACGCGCAGCCTGGCCTGGGAAGAGGCCGCCCATGGCGTGCGTGTCAACGCCGTCTGCCCCGGCGGCACGCTCACGCCCTACACCATCGGACGTGCGGCGCAACGCGGCCTGAGCGAGTCGGACCTGCGTGCAGGCAGCAAGGCCGACACCCTGCTCGGGCGCTGGGCAGAGCCGATGGAAGTGGCCTGGCCGGTGCTCTGGCTGGCCTCGGACGAAGCTTCGTTCATGACCGGCACCAGCCTGATGGTGGATGGCGGCACGGCCGCGATGTAACCACGGACTTGCAGCGCAACCCTAGCAGGGGAAATCCAGCGCTCCCGGCGACACCGCCAGCCGCCCGTCGCCACTGTGCTGTTGCACAAAGGCTCGCGTGATGAGGCGACGCACCTTCACCACATCCTCGTCCGGTGCCAGCAAATGCTCATGCCGGCGCGACTCCAGCAGATCGCCCTGCGCCTCGGCCGCCCAGGCATCCTCCTCGGCCACCTTGTCCAGTCGGGCCCGCGCCACCTCGTGAAAGGTGCGGGTTGCACGTTCGCGCTCGGCCTCGTTTTCGGCGCGAAAGCTGATGAAGCGCACCACCATGGTGTGCTGTGCATCCTGCGGAAACTGCCACAGGCGCGAGGCATAGGCCGGCGCACCGGGTGCCGGCACGATGGGGTTGGTGGAAACACAAGGCAGGGCAAAACGATCGCCCTTCACATCGCTGGTGAAGTGACCATGACCGATGGGCCGACCTTGCAGGTCGACCGACACACCACGCACCCCGTGCGAGGTGCGAACGATCTCGATGCGACGGTCCTGCAGCGGCACGCCGCCCTGGCGCGCGATATCGGCCGCTGACTGCGAGGCGGTATGCAGCACCACCGCGTGATAGGCATCGCTGCCATCGATGGCGATCAACCAGCTGGCCTTCCAGATCTGCGTCGGCAGGCGAAACCAGATGAAGGACTGCGGCTGCAGCAGCTCCTGCGGCACCTCGGATTCCAGCGGCGGCGGCGGGAATGCGCTGGCATCCCCCAGATAAGCCCAGATGTAGCCGCCCAGTTCCTGCGCCGGGTAGGCCTGCAGGCACAGCCGCTCATGCGCCGGGCCGCGCTCGGGCTCCCAGGGAATGAGGCTGCAACGACCTGCGCCATCAAAGCGCAGGCCATGCAACACACAGGACAGATCGCCATCGAGCACACGCCCGACCGAGAGTTTTATGGCGCGATGCGGGCAGCGGTCGATCGCCACACAGGGTGCGCCCTCGGCGTTGCGCCAGGCCACCAGGTCCTCACCCAGGGCACGCAAGGCCACCGGCCTGTCCGAGCCTAGCGGCAGTTCTTCGGATTGCAGCAGCGGATACCAGTAGTTGCGCAGACCCTCGGGCAAGCCTGCCGGCAAACCCGGCAGCAACTCCTGCAAGGGCTGCAGTGTCAACGTACTCATGTCGACGTACTCATCTCAACGTGCTCATGCCAGCGCCTGCATCAGCCAGGCAGCGATACCGAACAGGTCTTCATCGGCATGCTGATAGCCGATCACCTGCAAGCCCAGCGGCAAGTTGTTCGACTGCAGCAGCGGCAGGGTGATGGCCGGCACACACAGCAGCGAGGCCGGCACGTTGAA
>CAIPUP010000390.1 GCA_903868285.1 uncultured beta proteobacterium | reverse complement strand
GAGGAGCAACTCCCATGCTCGCAAACGTGATTCACGAAGGAGCCTCATGTTCAGCGAATTGACGATCGACCTACTTGGTCAGACCCACTCGACCCGCGAGGGTGGCAGCGGAGAAACAGTCCTGCTGCTGCATGGCGCTGGCGGCAATATGGCAATGTTTCCGGAAGGGCATCCTGCGTCGTTTCTGTCCCAACTGTCAGCCGAAATGCGAGTTCTTGCACCGGAGCACCCTGGATACGGGCCGAAGGAACGCCCAACGTGGCTGGACAACATCCATGATCTCGCGTATTTCTACCTGGACTACCTTTCAAAGCGGGATCTCAGCAAAGTCCATGTCGTCGGCATGTCACTCGGTGGCTGGTTGGCCCTTGAGATGGCGGTGCGCGATTGCTCGCGTTTCGCAAGTCTGACCCTGGTCGGCTCGGCCGGCATTCACGTCAAGGGCGTACCGAAGGGCGACATGTTCCTTTGGTCGCCTCAGGAAGCGGCGAAACGGTTGTTGCGCAATCCCTCCGCAGTGGAGCGCATGCTTGCATCTCAGGTGCCACCGGACCGACAAATGGAGCATCTGCGAAACCTGGAAACAACGGCGCTATTGGGATGGGACCCTCGCTTTTACGACCCGCACCTGTCGAAGTGGCTGCATCGGGTCCGCGTTCCCACCCACATCATCTGGGCCGAACACGATGAGGTCTTTCCGTTGCCATACGCCCATGCGTTCGTTGAACACATCCCATCCTCCAAACTGACCATCATTCCGGACTGCGGGCATTTGGCACACATCGATCGTCCAGACGCCTTGAGGCAAGCCATCGTTGGATTTGTTGCAGGAGTTAAGTGATGAAGTTTTATTTCATGACGCTGATGCCTTATTCACCGCTCGACCTTGCAGAGCGTGCCCGGCATCCTACCGCGTGGGTCACCCTACCTAATCGCTTGTACGACAGGGAAAGCGGTAGGTCGATGTATGACACCTACATCAATGACCTGGTTCGTGCAGATCGCCTGGGTTTCGACGGCGTGGTTGTCAATGAGCACCACCAAACCGCGTACGGCATGATGCCGTCACCCATCGTGATTGCGTCGATCCTCGCCCGAGAGACAAAGCGTTGCAAGATCGCGATCCTCGGGAGCGCCTTGCCGCTGCGCGATCACCCACTGACACTGGCCGAAGAGCACGCGATGATCGACACGATCTCGGGTGGTCGCCTCATCTCGGGATTCGTTCGCGGCATTGGCGCCGAGTACCACGTCTTCGGCGTCAATCCTGCCAATTCACATGATCGCTTTCACGAAGCCCACGATCTGGTGGTTCGCGCTTGGACTGAAGATGGACCGTTCGCATACGAGGGAAAGCACTACCACACCCAATACGTGAACCTCTGGCCGCGGCCCTACCAGAGGCCGCACCCCCCGATCTGGATACCGTCGCAAGGTAGTAGTGAAACGATCGAATGGGCGGCTCATCCTGACCGCAAGTACACGTACCTGCAGACCTTCAGTCCGGTGAGTGCCGTGCGGCGCTTTTTCGAGATGTACCGAGCTGCCGCTGAGCGGCACGGCTATACGGCAAGTGACGACCAGATCGGCTGGTCCGTTCCCGTATATGTCTCCGACACCGACGCCAATGCCGTCAGAGAGGCCAAGGCCCACTTTGAGGCCTTCCGGCGCCATTTCCTGAAGATGCCGATGGAGATGCTGCTGCCACCGGGCTACCTGTCACTGGGTTCCACGCAACGCGTACTTGCGTCCAAGAAGCAGATCGAAGGCGATCTGTCGATCGAAGAGGCGATTGAGCAGGGGATGATGTTCTGCGGAAGCGGTGCCACGGTCCGTCAGCAGATTGCCGCGCATGCAAAGCAGATGCGATTTGGCCATCTCATCTGTCTGTTGCAGTTCGGCACTCTCACCGGCGAAATGACAAAGCGCAATCAGGAACTCTTCGCAGAGCATGTGATGAAACCACTGCGCCTCGACGTAGGTGTCGAGGTAACGGCATAGCGCCTTAGCACGACCAGTGCTTCGAACTCATAGTGACACAGAAGGGACTCACGGACCATGACCGGTCATAGCACCAATCTCAAGGCGGCAGATATCCGCGCGAAACTCGGGCATCCCATCATTGACGCCGACGGCCACATGATCGAGGTCATTCCCATCTTTCTTGAGTACCTGAAGAAAGTTGGCGGTCCCAGCGCTGTGGATGACTACAAGGCGTGGGAGCAGGCCCGTGGCAGCGCTTGGTACACGTCCACGCTACAGCAGCGGTTGAAGCGCAGGCTGGAGCGAATTCCATTCTGGATGGTTCCTTCGAGAAATACAGCGGACCGCGCCGCCTGCATGCTGCCCAGGTTGATGCGTTCGCGGCTCGACGATCTGGGGATCGACATGGCGATTCTCTACCCGACGGTCGGCTTGCTCGGCATGTTCATGACGTCTGACGACCTGCGACGGTCGGTCGTGCGCGCAATGAACATGATGAACGCGGATGTCTACGGGTCCTACCTGGACAGGTTGACACCGGTCGCCCTGATCCCGACCTTCACGCCCGAGGAGGCGATCGACGAGCTCGACTTTGTCGTCAAGGAGTTGCACATGAAGGCCGTGGTGATCCACGGCGGCGTCACCCGGATGCTTCCGCCAGCAGACCAGGTCAGCCGATTCAAGACCAACATCTATCTTGACTACCTGGCGATGGACAGTGTGTTCGACTATGACCTGGTATGGCAGAAGTGCCAGGACCTTGGCGTGGCCGTGACCACGCATACGGGGTGCCAAAGCATGCCCAACCGCCTCTCGCCGACCAGCTTCGTATTCAACCATCTGGGACATTTTGCGCAACAACACGAAGGCCAATGCAAGGCGTTCGTGCTAGGTGGTGTTACCAAACGATTTCCCAAGCTGAACATCGCCTTCATGGAGGGTGGGGTGGGTTGGGCATCTGCCCTCTACAACCAGATGTTCGAGCATTGGGAGAAGCGCAATGCAGAGGCATTGCACACCAATCTGAACCCGGCCCTGCTGGATACCGAAAGGCTCAGAGCACTGATCTCCAGCCATGGTGATGACCTGCATCGGGTGAAGCTTGAGGAAATTGTCAGCGGCAAGGGCGACTTCTGGCGTGACCGCTGGCAAGAGACTGCGCATGACATCGATGAGTACGCCCGCAGCGGAATCAAGTCCAAGCGTGATATCTACGAACGCTTCGTACCCAACTTCTTCTTTGGCTGCGAGGCAGATGACAGGATGGTACCGATCGCCTTCGACCAGCGCCTCAATCGTCAACGCGCCAAGCTCAAGGCGATGTTCTCGTCGGACATAGGCCACTGGGACGTGATCGATGCGGAGGGCGTCGTTCCGGAAGCGTACGAATTCTTGGAGCGTGGCCTGATCGATCCCGAAGACTTCCGCAGCTTCATGTTTGACAACGCCGTCCTGCTGCACGGCGGAATGAACCAAGACTTTTTCAGGGGGACGCCAGTCGAGGCTGCGGCGAGCAAGCGATTGGCACAGCAGCAACAGGTGGATTGAGAAGTGGATAGGGACTGAGT
>CAIPUP010000389.1 GCA_903868285.1 uncultured beta proteobacterium | reverse complement strand
TATCGCTTCGACGCCACCAAGAGCAAAAAGCCCGGACCACGCAAGCTCACCGCCCTGAATATCGCCTCCACGCTGGCCGCCGATATCGCGGCCTTACGCAAGGGCATGCAGGAAGGGGCAGCGATCGGCAGCGGTATTGCTCTGGCGCGCGAACTGGGCAACCTGCCGGCGAATGTTTGCACCCCAACCTATCTCGCCGCAGAAGCCCGAAAACTCGGTCGCAGCGTTGGCCTGGCGGTCGAGGTGATGGATCGCAAGGCCATGGAAAAGCTAGGCATGCGCACCTTGCTGTCAGTGGCGCAAGGCTCGCATCAGCCGCCCAGGTTCATCGTCATGCGCTACCAGGGTGCGGCCAAACAGGCTGCACCGGTGGTACTGGTCGGCAAAGGCATCACCTTCGATACCGGGGGCATTTCGCTCAAGCCCGGGGGCGAGATGGACGAGATGAAATTCGACATGTGCGGTGCCGCCAGCGTGTTTGGCACGATGCGGGCAATCGCCGAAATGTCATTAAAAATCAATGTGATAGCACTAGTTCCGGCGACCGAGAATATGCCTGGCGGTGGCGCCACCAAGCCCGGTGACGTAATCACCAGCATGTCCGGTCAGACGGTGGAAATCCTCAACACCGATGCCGAAGGCCGTCTGATCCTGTGCGATGCGCTGACCTATGCCGAGCGCTTCAAGCCCGCTGCGGTGATTGATATCGCCACCCTGACCGGTGCTTGCATCATCGCTCTGGGTCATGTCTGTTCGGGGCTGTTCAGCCCCTCGGACCGCCTGGCGAGCGAACTCACAGCCGCAGCGGATGAGGCCTGGGATCGTGTCTGGCGCCTGCCGCTGTGGGACGACTACCAGGAGCTGCTGCGCAGCAACTTCGCCGACTTCGCCAACATCGGCGGACGCGCTGCCGGCAGTGTCACGGCGGCCTGTTTTCTGGCGCGCTTCGCCAAAAAGTTCGAATGGGCCCATCTGGATATCGCCGGCACGGCCTGGAAATCCGGCAAGGACAAGGGTGCAACAGGACGACCGGTGGCCCTGTTGACGCGCTTCCTGATGCAGCGGGCCGGACGTTGACCCAGATCGACTTCTATAGCAACGCCAGCGATCGCATCCTGGTCGCCTGTCAGCTTGCGGCCAAGGCAGTGGCGCAGCAATTGCGGGTCTTGGTGTTGGCACCGGAATCAGAATTGCTGCAGTCGCTGGATGCGGCGATGTGGAACACACCTGCTACCGGATTCCTGCCGCATTGCGTGCTGCCCAATGCTCTGGCCGATGAAACACCAGTCTTGCTGGTACGCGATGTCGAGCACGTGCAGACACTGCCACACGATCAGGTGCTGATGAATTTCGCCAGCGAACCACCAGCGCTGTTTAGCCGCTTTTCCCGTCTGGTCGAAATTGTGGGTGGCGATGACAAGGAACGCCAGCAGGCACGCTCACGCTTCAAGTTCTATCGTGACCGAGGCTATGAAATTCGGCACCACGACCTGAGCCGCCGCGGGTAGTCCGTTTGTCGCACACACTCAACGCAAAGACGCACGCATGATCTGGCGAAAACCCACCCGCGCGGATGACGAAGACATTCCACTGCTGACCGAGGTGGTCGGCATTGCAGACGACCCGGCGCAACAACTGCACCAGGACCGCGTCGAGCAAGAATTCCAGCGCCTCACACAAGCCCTGACAGAACAAACGCTGCAACGTGTAGCCCCGCTGCTTGAAGATGCGCTGACCGACCCGTTGCGACTCTCGATTGAGGAGCGCCTGCAAGCGATGCTCCCCGGCCTGGTCGATGCGCTCAGTGCCAGCATTCGCGCCGATCTGCAAGGCCTGGTACAGGAAGCGGTCACCCAGGCCCTTCGAGAGGCGCAGCAACAGCTCGAAACAAACGCGCAAGAAATCTCCGCAGGCGCAGGCAATACACCCCACCGCCTATAATCGCCGGCGAACCACGGTCGCCCCATCGCCCTAAGGTGATTCACGAAATCATTGTTCGGGGTTGGCGTGTCAGCCATTGAAATTTTTCAGCCTTGCACTTTTCACCCCGCACTTTTCACCCCTGCGCTTCAACGCTCTCCTGTAGGTATTGGCCATGAGCCTGGATAAAAGTTACGACCCCCGCGCCATCGAACAGCACTGGTATCCCGAATGGGAGCAACGCGGCTATTTCAATCCCGCCCTTCAAACCCCAGTCGAGGGCAGCAGCAAGCGTGATGCCTACTGCATCCAGCTTCCGCCGCCCAATGTCACCGGCACATTGCATATGGGTCATGCCTTCCAGCAGACCCTGATGGATACACTGATCCGCTACCACCGCATGCGCGGCGAGGACACCAACTGGGTGGTGGGCACTGATCACGCCGGTATCGCCACCCAGATCGTGGTCGAACGACAGTTGGAAGCCGAAGGCAAATCACGTCACGCGCTGGGCCGCGATGCCTTTCTCGAACGTGTCTGGAGCTGGAAGCAGGAGTCAGGCTCAAACATCACGCGTCAAATGCGTCGGCTGGGCACTTCGGCCAACTGGGGCTATGCCGATTGCGAGGGGCAGCAGGCCGGCTACTTCACCATGGACGCGAAGATGTCGCGCGCGGTGCTGGAAGTCTTTGTCACGCTGTATGAACAGGGCCTGATCTATCGCGGCAAACGGCTGGTGAACTGGGACCCGGTGCTGGGTACGGCGGTGTCCGATCTGGAAGTGGAAAGCGAAGAAGAAGACGGTCGCATCTGGGAGATTCGCTATCCGCTGGCCGATGGCAGCGGTGACATGGTGGTGGCCACCACCCGTCCCGAAACCCTGCTGGGCGATGTCGCGGTGGCGGTCAACCCCACCGATGAACGCTATGTCGGAATGCTTGGCAAACAACTGCGTCTGCCGCTGACCGATCGCCTGATACCGGTGATTGCCGACGATTACGTCGATGCCAGCTTTGGTACTGGCTGCGTCAAGATCACGCCGGCGCATGACTTCAATGACTATGCCGTCGGCCAGCGCCACAACCTGCAGCCAATCTGCATCCTGACGCTGGATGCGCATATCAGCCAGGATGCGCCGGCCGCCTATCACGGGCTGGAGCGGTTCGCGGCACGCAAGCGGGTATTGGCGGATCTGCAAGCGCAGGGACTGCTGGTCTCCGAAAAACCGCACAAGCTGCGGGTGCCGCGCTCGGGTCGTACCGGCGTCATCGTCGAGCCTATGCTCACCGACCAGTGGTTCGTCAAAATGGAAGGTCTGGCCAGTCGTGGTCTGGCTGCAGTCGATCAGGGTCAGGTGCGTTTTCATCCGGAACACTGGACCAGCACCTATCGACACTGGCTGGAGAACATCCAGGACTGGTGCATTTCCCGTCAGCTGTGGTGGGGGCATCAGATTCCGGCCTGGTACGACGAGGCTGGCAACGTCTACGTGGCACGGGATGCCGAGGATGCGGCGCGCCAGGCCGCAGCACGTGGTGTGAATGGCCCGCTGCGACGCGATAACGATGTGCTCGACACCTGGTTCTCGTCCGCCCTGGTGCCCTTCAGCTCGCTGGGCTGGCCCGACCAGACGCCCGATCTGCAACGCTATCTGCCCTCGGCAGTGCTGGTGACTGGCTTTGACATCATCTTTTTCTGGGTTGCCCGGATGATCATGATGAGCCTGCACTTCACCGACAAAGTGCCGTTTCGGGATGTCTATATCAATGCCCTGATCCGCGATGCCGAGGGACAGAAGATGTCCAAATCCAAGGGCAACACCCTGGACCCACTGGATCTGATCGATGGCATCACGCTCGACGCCCTGCTGGAGAAATCCACCCGCGGACTGATGAAGGCCGAGCATGCGCAGCGTATCGAGAAATACCTGCGCAAGAACTATCCCGAAGGCATCCCCGCGTTTGGCACCGATGCGCTGCGCTTCACCTTCGCCTCGCAAGCCACCTTTGCCCGCACCCTCAACTTCGACCTGGGTCGCTGTGATGGCTATCGCAACTTCTGCAACAAGCTGTGGAATGCAACACGCTTCGTGCTGATGAACACCGAGGGTCAGGATTGCGGACAGGATGACAGCCTCCCGCTTGCGCCCTCGGTGGCCGATCGCTGGATCATCAGCCTGCTGCAACGTGCCGAGCAAGACACCATCGCCGGACTGAACGAATATCGCTTCGACAATGCTGCCGGGGCCATCTACAAATTCGTCTGGGACGAGTATTGCGACTGGTATGTCGAACTGGCCAAGGTGCAACTGCAACACGGTAGCGCTGCAGCACAACGCGCCACCCGCCGCACCCTGGTGCGTGTGCTGGAGACCATGCTGCGTCTGGCCCACCCCATCATTCCCTTCATCACCGAAGAGTTGTGGCAGAAAGTGGCGCCACTGGCCGGCAAGCAGGGCGCGAGCATCATGCTGGCACCTTATCCGCAACCACAACCGGAAAAAATCGATATCGCCGCCGAACAGGACATCGCGTTCATCAAAGAGCTGGTGGGTGCCTGTCGCAACCTGCGTGGCGAGATGAACCTGTCGCCGGCACTGAAAATTCCTGCCCTGGCCACTGGCGATGCCGAAACGCTGCAACGCGCCTTCCCCTACTTGATGGCCCTGGCACGCCTGTCCGAGGCCAGTGTGGTGGAACAACTGCCGGACAATGACGCACCGGTGCAGATCGTTGGCGAATGTCGCCTGATGCTGCAGGTGGAAGTCGATCGCGATGCCGAACGCGCCCGTATCAGCAAGGAAGTCGATCGCCTGGAGGCTGAAATCGCCAAGGCCAATGCCAAGCTGGGCAATGCCGCCTTTGTGCAACGAGCCCCGGCGGCCGTGGTGGCGCAGGAGCGCGAACGCATTGCAGGCTTTGGGGCAACGCTTGAAAAACTGCGCGCCCAACTCACGAAACTGAACAAGCTCGATGTCAAATCCTGAAGCCAGCATGAGCCAATACCGCGGATGACACTCTCGGGTGCCATGCCGGCGTTGCGGTACAGAAACTTCCGGATCTTTTTTGCCGGTCAGTCGCTGTCGCTGCTAGGCACCTGGATGCAAACCGTGGCCAACAGCTGGCTGGTCTATCGTTTGACGGGCTCGGCCACCTTGCTGGGCATCACGGCCGCGGCACAGCAACTGCCTTTTCTTTTGGTATCACCACTGGCTGGCGTCATGGCCGAGCGCTCCAATCGTCAGCGGCTGCTACTCATCACCCAGGTGGTGGCGCTGGCGCAAGTGCTGACGCTGGCGGCACTCACTTTCAGCAATTCCGTCCAGGTCAGTCATGTCATCGCGCTGTCGCTGTTGATGGGGGTGATGGCGGCCATTGAAGCGCCCACCCGGCAATCCTTTCTGCTGGAACTGGTGCAAGGCCGCGAGGCCCTGCCCAACGCCATCGCACTGCAGTCGATGATGTATCAGGCGGCACGCTTTGTCGGGCCGTCGCTGGCCGGTCTGGTACTGGCATTCTGGGGAGAAGCCTGGTGCTACACCGTCAACGCCCTGACCTATATCGGCATCATCGTGGTGTATTGCCTGCTGCGCCCGGAACTGTCACGACGCGCACGACGCACATCGCGCTGGAGCGAAGATCTGGTGGACGGCTTTCGCTATGCCTATGGCTATATCGGCATTCGTCGTCTGCTGCTGATGCTGGGCATGCTGGGCTTGTTCTCGGCACCTTGGTCATCGCTGATGCCGATCTTTGCCGCAGAAACCTATGCCGGCAATTCTGGCACCCTGGGCATGCTGATCAGCGCCATGGGCATGGGTGCGGTCTGTGCAACGACCTATCTGGCATTTCGCAGCTCGGTGCGCGGCCTTGGCACCCTGCTGTGCTTTACCGGTGTCATCGCGGGCGTGGCGCTTTGCCTGTTCGCGCTGTCCAGCCTGCTATGGCTATCGCTGCTGCTGCTGGCGGTGTTTGGTTTCGGTTTAGTGGCCTCGGTGGCCTCCATCAACACCCTGCTGCAAACCATCGCCGATGATGATCAGCGCTCGCGTGTGCTAGGGCTGTATGCCATGACCTTTCTGGGTCTGGGTCCGTTTGGCAACTTCATCGCCGGTGCACTGGCCGATCGCATTGGTGCGCATGAAACCCTGCTTGGCTGCGGAGTGATCATCGTACTCAGCACGCTGGTTTTTGCCAGTGGCCGCAAGTCTTGGATCAAGTCGGTGCGCCCTGCCCTGCAGCGCAATGGCACTATCGAGTAAACCCCGTATCAGCAGCGGTCACAATGCCGGCGCCAAGCTTGTTCAGCGCTTACGCAGATAGAAGGTAAAGACCTTGTCCAGCTCGGCATGCGACAGCAGGTCATTACCCGTCTGCTTGGCAAAGGCCTGAAAATCCTTCACCGAACCGGGGTCGGTGGACTGGATGCGCAACACCTGACCACTGCTCATGCCGGACAGCGCTTTCTTGCTGCGCAGGATGGGCAGCGGGCAGTTCAGGCCGCGCGCATCCAGTTCGATGTCGGCGGCCGGGTTCGCGTCAGGGGTCGCAGCGTTGGTTGTCATGGCTCTCGGTCAGGTCGGCGTGAAATGGATGGCGCGGTGCTGAATACAGCGCGTTGCGCAACGCACCCTGCAACGGCCGCGCAATATACCAAACCACTGCTTTCACGTTGCCGATCTGACCGTGACAACACACCGCTAAATGCGTTGCTCGCCGTAGAACAAGCGCACCACATGCCGCGCTTCGGCGAAGAACAACCAACGCTCGAGCAGCAATCCAGCGATGCAAGGTAGCGCCGCCAGCCAGCGCCACTGCGGCGACGACAACATCAATGCCGGCAGCAAAAACGCCAGCAACCACACCGCAAGACGCAAGCTGCGGGCAAAGCTGCGACCGATGCGGAACATGAACTCATGCGTCAGAAAGTTGCCGTGCGTATGCCCCGCATCCAGCAAGCGTATGCGTGAGCGGGTGGCCGGGGTGGCTGAGGTAGCTGAGGTGCCCGACGCTGCAGTCGGAATGGCCTCGGCGATACCCGGTCCGCGCCCGGTGGCAGTGGCCGTTGCAATCCCCGATGCGCCCGGTGCCGGATCGAACACCGGAAAACGCAGCCAGTGCAGGCCCTTGAGCAGCGCTGCCAGTACCAGCCATAGCCAGGCGTGCAACAAGGCCAGCGGCGCTTGCGGCAACCACCACAGCAACAACAACGCGCCGGAGGCATGCCCCATGGCGAGATAGCCCAGCGGTACCAGCGGCGTGTGCCAGAACGGCACGGTGCGCAGACAGGCATAGATCATCCCGGTCGAGAACAGCACCAGCCAGGCACTGCCCAGTGTCGCCAGGCCGAGCCCGGGTTGCAGCAGCGCAGCCAAGCCGGGCGGATCGAACCACATCAGTAGCAACAGACTGATGGCCAGCGCCAGAAACAGCAGTGCCGTCACACCCTCGCGTGACAGCCAGGAGGTCCGCCATTGCGACAGCGCGCGTCGGGCCTTGGCCGGACTGGCCAGATGCAGGGTCGAGCTGCCCAGGCCGATCAGCACCAGCACCAGAGCACTCAGCAACGCTTCGGCGTAGATTGCCCGCCCCACAGGGAAAATAGAAAATTGTTCAATAAAATCAAGCACTAACAGCGCATTTGCCAAGCCGAGGCCAGCACCTGACAGGACCGTGAAAAGGATGACCGATAAGGCCGGACGCATGCGGTTCTCCTTTAGCGCCGGATCAGGCGCGCGGCCAGATTGCGCAACACCTCGGACAGGCTGGCTGGCGCACTGACCGCTTGCGTAGCCTCGGCCGGCGCACGCGGCGGCAGATAGCGGTTGACCGGCCGATAACCCAGGCTGTCCAGCAAACTCACCCCGCCACGACTGGCGCTGACGCGCGATACCTCGGACTCGGGATCATCGAAATCACCGAACAAGCGGGCCGAGGTCGGACAGGCCAGCACGCAGGCCGGCTGACGCTCGGCTTCGGGCAGGTCCTGGTTATCGATGCGGTCAGCGCACAGCGTGCACTTCTTCATGCTGCCGGCGTCGGTATCGAGCTCGCGCGCACCGTAGGGACAGGCCCAGGCGCAGTAGTTGCAGCCCATGCATTTGTCCGGGTCCACCAGCACGATGCCATCCTCGCGCTTGTACGAGGCCCCGGTTGGACAGACCGTGACGCAGGCCGCGTCCTCGCAATGCAGGCAGGACATCGGCATGTTGACAGTCTTGCTGTCGGGGTAGTCACCCGCCTCGTAATGCCGCACACGGTTGAACCACACGCCCGAGGGCTCGGCACCGAAGGGCTGATAGTCCGGACTCGGGCCACCCAGGGCCGAAGCACCGTTCCACTCCTTGCAGGCCACCGCGCAGGCATGACAGCCGACGCAGGTATCCAGATCGATCACCAGACCACGCTTCATGATTGCCCTGCCCCATCCTTGTTGTTGCTGCTGACTGGTGTTCGCAACCAGTTGCCCAGCACTGTCGGTGCTGGCTCACCCATGCCCGGCAAATCGGGCAGGGCATCGGGTACCGGCCATACGCCAGTCTCGCCCGGTGCCGCTTTGACCACCCGCACCCGCAAATCGAACCAGGCCGCCTGTCCGGTGATGGGATCAGCATTGCCCAGGGCATCCTCGGGACGCTGACCGGGTGGCCCGGCCAGATGCTCGGCAATCAGATGGTTGAGCAGAAAGCCCGAGTGCGCCTCGGCCGCGTTGTCATCCAGGCCCCAGGCCCCGGCCTGCTTGCCGATGGCGTTCCAGGTCCACACCGTGCCCGACTCGCAGCCCTGCATGGTTTTCATCTGGCAGCGGATACGACCACGCCGTGATTCCACCCACACCCAGTCCATATCAACCAGACCCAGGCCCTCGGCCGTGGCGGCGTTCATATAAAGAAAATTGCGGCCCAGCAACTGCCGCAGCCAGACGTTCTGCGAATCCCAAGCGTGATACATCATCATCGGACGCTGGGTGATGGCATGCAGCGGGTATTGCTGCGCTGGTTCCTTTGTCGGTGATTGCGCCGCACTGGACTGTGCATCCCCGCCAGAGACATGCTCAACCGGCACATCTTCCAGCGGCGGATGCCAGTCCGGCAGCGGATCGAAATACTTCACCAGCCGGTCACGCTGCGCCTGGCTGGTCGGTTGCGGACCGGGATACAGGCCCTGCCCGGCGAGACGAAAACGCTGCAGGGGCTCGGAATAGATCTGCATGATGATGGGATCGACCTTGGGAATGAAGCCAGCGCTGACGGCCTCCTCCTGATAGTCGCGATTGACCATGCGCAAATATTTCTGGCTGTCACGCCAGTGGTGAACGAAGAATGCCTTGTTATCGATGTAGCGCTGCCACTGCTGCGGATTGGGCGCACCGACCAGCGACTTCTCGCCCAGCTCACCGCGCCATCCCGCCAGGAAACCGATGCCGGGTGCGCGCTCATAGCGCTGAATGAAATCGGGGTAATCGCGATAGCGCGGGCTGCCATCGG
>CAIPUP010000388.1 GCA_903868285.1 uncultured beta proteobacterium | reverse complement strand
CTGGCCTGATTCTTCCCGGCGATATCCAGCGCACTGCCGTGTGCCACCGAGGAGAACAGCACCGGCGAACCCAGTGACAGACCGGCCGAGCGGTTGCGCGCCTCGGTCTTGGCCACGATATGACCCTGGTCATGGAACATCACCACATAGGCATCGAAGCCGGGCTTGGCGAACATGGTGTCGGCACCCCACGGCCCCTCCACCAGGATGCCGCGCGCGCGCGCATCGGCCATCGCCGGCAGGATGATTTCTTTCTCCTCGCTGCCGAACAACCCGTCCTCGCCAGCGTGCGGATTGAGCCCCGAGACGGCAATGCGCGGCTGGGCGATGCCGATACGGCGCAGCGTGTCATGCGCCACGCCGATGGCCTTGGCCACACGCTCGCGTGTCACCAGTGCAATCGCCCGGCGCAGACTGACATGCAAGGTGACATGCAGGATGCGCACCTCCACGCCATCGCGGTCGTAGCAGATCATCAGGAAGGCATCTTCGGGCGCGATGCCAGCACAGCGTGCAACAAAGCTCGGGTAGCCATCGAAGTCGATGCCGGCGGCATGAATCGCCGCCTCGGTCTGCGGCGCGGAGATCACCGCATCGACCGCGCCATCCAGACCGGCCTGCACTGCGGCACGCGCCGAGTCGATGGCCGACAGTCCGTGCGCGGCCTGAATCTGCCCCAGCTGCAACTGTCCGGGCTGCAGCTGCGCACGCTCGAGCAGCGCCAGCGCGCCGGCGGGCACGGCATCACGGGCGTGCTGCACTGAAATCAGTGGCGCAGCGATGCCACACAGCCGGGCATGGGTTTCGATCACGCCACGATCGCCCACCAGCACCGGACGACACAGCGCCAGCGTCTCGGCACTGAGCGCAGCCTTAAGCGCGATCTCCGGACCGATGCCGGCCGGATCGCCAACCGCGATGGCAATCACGGGCAAAGACTGCGTGGAAGAGACTCGGCGAGCGGTATTCATTGCGCTTGTTTTCCTTCAATCCAGCCGTACCGCAGCAGAGCGGATCACGCCGCGCCAGCGCTCGGCATCCTGGCGCATATAGGCCGCCATCTCGGCCGGGCTGTTGGCCACCGGCTCGGCCGACAGTTCCACCAGGCGACGTGCCACATCCGGCAGGCGCAGCACCTCGGCAATCGCCGCCGAGATTTTTTCGGCAATCGCCGGCGACGATTTCGGCGGCAGCGCGACACCGAACCAGGCCACCGACAAAAAGCCTGGCAGGGTTTCATTCAGCGCTGGCACGCCGGGCAGCGATGCGATGCGCCGGTCGCTGGCCACGGCCAGCGCACGCAGCTTGCCCGAGCGCACATGCTGCAGCGATACGCCAAGGTTGTCGCACATCATCTCCACCTGCCCGGCCAGCAGATCGGTCAGTGCCGGTGCCGTGCCCTTGTACGGGATGTGCGTGATGCGCAGGCCACCGGCCATGGTCTTGAACAACTCGGCGGTGAGGTGTGAGGTGGTGCCGCCACCCTGCGAGGCATAGTTGCTGCGATCGGGATTGGCCTTCACCCAGGCGATGAACTCCTGCACCGTGTTGGCCGGCACCTTCGGGTTGACCAGCAGCACATTGGGAACAGCCGCCATCACCGTCACCGGCACGAATTGCAGCGGGTCATAGCCCAGCTTGGGATAGAGCCCGGGATTGATCACGAACGGCGGTGGCGGCGCGGAGATCCAGGTATAGCCATCGGGCTCGGCCTTGTAGACCATCTCGGCACCGATATTGCCGGCCGCCCCGGGGCGGTTCTCCACCAGCACCGGTTGCCCCCAGCGCTGCGACAGCTTCTCGCCGACGATGCGCGGCAATAGGTCAGCGGTGCCCGCAGCCGGGAACGGCACCACGATACGGATGGCGCGGGTCGGGAAGCTGGCGGCCTCCTGCATCTGGGCTGCGCTCGGCGGCGTGCTCTGGGCCAGGCTGGCAGAAGGGGCCTGCAAGGACAGCAACAGCAAGCCCAGACCAAAGGCCAAAGCGCGCCGCGAATGCAGCCCGACCGCCCGGCACAGGCGCGTTAACCCGTCGTCGAGGGTATGTTTGAGGCCGTAGTTCAGCCCGTGATTAAACCGCTGCGCGAAACACTGCATGGCCTTGCTCCTCCTCATGCTGCACGCCCGGGACGTTCAGGGCGGCGAATTATAATCATCGGCCGCACCCCGCCCACTCAATTCCGACAGCATCTAAGTTGCTGTTTTTAAAGGATTTTTATGCACACCCCCAAAACCGCGTCACGCCCTCCCCGAAGCCTGTACCGGCCTAAGCGCATGGCGCAGTGCGTACTGACTTTTCTGGCGCTTTGTTTGCCGCTTTTTCTACTGCTGATGCTTGCTGGCGCACCGGCCAATAGCTGGGCGCAGGACTGGCCGAACCGCGCAGTGCGCATCATCGTGCCCTTCGCCCCGGGCGGCGGCACCGACCTGGTGGCGCGCATGACAGCGCAAAAACTGGCCGAGCGCTACGGCCAGCCATTCCTGGTGGAGAACCGCAGCGGCGCCGGCGGCACGCTGGGCAGCGAGGTGGTGGCCAAGGCACGCCCGGACGGCTACACCCTGGGCGTGGTCAGTGGCAGCCACAGCATCAACCCCAGCTTGTATCGCAACCTACCCTTCGATACCCGGCGCGATTTCACAGCGGTAAGCAATCTGGTGGCCGGACCGGCGCTGTTAGTGGTGCACCCCTCGCTGGGTGTGAACACGGTGCGCGAGTTCATCGCCCTGGCCCGCAGCAAGCCCGGGCAGCTGGCCTTTGCCTCGTCAGGCAATGGCACGCCACCGCATCTGGCCGGTGAGCTGTTCAAAGTCATGGCCGGCGTCGATCTCATACATGTGCCCTACAAAGGCAATGGCCCGGCCTACACCGACCTGATCAGCGGTCAGGTGCCGGTGATGTTCCCGAACATCACCACCGCCTTGCAGCATGTGCGCTCGGGCAAGCTGCGCGCGCTGGCCGTGACCGGCAAGAGCCGCACCCGCCTGGCACCCGACATTCCGACCGTGGCCGAATCCGGCCTGCCCGGCTATGAGCTGAACTCCTGGTTCGGCCTGGTCGCTCCGGCTGGCACGCCGGCAGCCCTGGTGGCGCAGTTGCAGCAGGAGATCGCCCGGCTCTATCAGCAACCCGAACTGCGCGACAAGCTGCTGGCACAGGGCGTGGAGCCGGTGGCCAGCACCCCGGCCGAGTTCAGCGAACAGATCAAGTCCGAGATCGACTACTGGGCGCGCACCTTCAAGGCCGCCAACCTCAAGCCGGAGATGTAGCCGAGGCTGTTGCGGTGGTGGCAGGCCAGCCCAGCCACTGCATCAGGCTGTGCCCCATCACTGCCTCGCGATCGGCACCGTCCAGCCAATCGAGCTGTTCGGTGAACATGCGCACCGCCTGGGCATAGCTGCACGGCAGACGCGACAGATCGGTACCCCAGAACAGCCGCTGCGGCCCGAAGGCATCGAAGGCCTGACGCAAATAGCCGTGCAGTGCGCGGTACGGCCATACGTCATCGGTGTAGCACGGCAGGGCACTGGCCTTGACCGCGACATTCGGAAAGCGCGCCAGTGCCAGCAAATGGGAAAAGCCGGCGAAGGCCTCGGCATCGCGCGTGCCCGGCAGCAAGCCCAGATGGTCAATCACCAGCCGCAGACCCGGATGCTTGGCGGCGATGCGCTCGGCAATGTGCATGATGGAAAACGGGCAGGTCATCATGATCGGCACACCGGCGCGCTCGGCCAGCGGCCACAGCCAGTCGGCCTTGCCCTCGGTCAGCAGCGGCTGCAGCGAGGGACGATGAAAGGTAAAGCGCAGCCCCAGCATGCCGGGTTGCTCACGCCAGTGCGCAATGCATGAGGGCGAATCGGGATGCTCGGGGTCGAGCCGCCCCATCACCGCAAAGCGATCGGGGTAGGCCTGCGCCGCTGCCAGACAGACATCATTGCGCTCGCCCTCCCAGGACGGTGGCACCAGCACTGCGCGCTGCACCCCGGCCTCGGCCATATCGGCCAGCAGGCTCTCGGCGGTGATCGGCACTGGCCGATGCGGCGCATGGCGTGCCGGCCAGGGACGCTCGGGCGTGCTCTCGGCCCAGATATGCACTTGTGCATCGACGATGGAAAGAGGCATGCGCTGGCTCCATGAGGCTGGGATAACGGACAAAATTGCCGGCGAGTGTAGCCGCAAGCACGGCCCGCACCCCGCTGCCACGCAGTAAAGCTGAACGTAGCGGTTTCGTGCATGAGTTCCGCTAAAATCGCCTTTCGCCCGCCGCAATGCGGTGTCGATCCGCTTGATCGCAAGGCAAGGCCCGCCGCTGATGCTGCTGCTGCGCCCGCATCATCCCGCCCCACTCATTACCGCATTCCCGGAGACACTCCATGTCCATGGCAGATCGCGACGGTTTCATCTGGTACGACGGCAAGCTCGTGCCCTGGCGCAATGCAACCACCCATGTGCTGACCCATTCGCTGCACTACGGTCTGGCGGTGTTCGAGGGCGTGCGCGCCTACAACACCGACAACGGCACGGCGATTTTCCGGCTCAAGGAACACACCGAGCGCTGGTTCAATTCGGCCAAGATCTACATGATGAAAATGCCCTACGACAGCAAGACGCTGATGCAGGCGCATGTCGATGTGGTGCGGGCCAACAAGCTGGTCGACTGCTATCTGCGTCCGATCGCCTTCTATGGCTCGGAGAAAATGGGCGTCTCGCCCAAGGGCGCATCGGTGCATGTGGCGATTGCCGCCTGGCCCTGGGGCGCCTACCTCGGTGCCGATGGCCTGGAAAAAGGCATACGGGTCAAGACCTCGTCCTACTCGCGCCATCATGTCAACGTCAACATGGCACGCGCCAAATTCTCCGGCACCTATGCCAACTCCATCCTGGCCAACCTCGAGGCCACCGAACACGGCTACGACGAAGCGCTGCTGCTCGATACCGATGGCTTCGTGGCCGAGGGCGCGGGCGAGAACCTGTTCGTGATCAAGGACGGGAAAATCTATGAACCGGAGATCGCCTCGGCCCTGGTGGGCATCACCCGCGGCACCATCATTCAACTGGCCAAGGAACTGGGCTACGAAGTCAGCGCACGCCGCATGACGCGCGACGACATCTACATTGCCGACGAAGCCTTTTTCACGGGTACCGCAGCGGAAGTGACGCCGATCCGCGAACTGGACGGCCGCATCATCGGTGCCGGCAAGCGCGGCCCGATCACCGAAAAAATCCAGAAGCGCTTTTTCGATGTGGTGAACGGTCGTATCGCACGGCACAAGAACTGGCTCACCGCCTGCTACGGCGGCAAGCATCCGCAGCCCAAGGTGGCGGCTACGACCAAGACTGCCAAGCCTGCAAAGACCGCAAAGACCACCAAGCCGGCCGGTCGCGGCAAGAAAGCCTGATCATGTCGGCCACATCCCCCGCCAGCGCTGCGCGTGAAGTCGAGGTACACAGCCACGATCTGCCACTGCATTGCCCGATGCCGCAAACGCCGGTGTGGGGCATGCATCCGCGCGTGTTCCTCGATCTGAATCATGGCGGCAAGGCGCTGTGCCCGTACTGCGGTACGCAATATCGCTTGGTGGGCAAAGCGCCGGGCGGACATTGAGGCGAAGGTCGGGACAGACCTCGACACCGCGCTTCATCCCGCCTGCCGCACGCCTGAATTTTTCATTCTGTCCCCGTGATGCAACGCATCCTGATCGTTGCACCGAACTGGATCGGTGACAGTCTGCTGGCGCAACCGCTGCTGGCACGACTGCAGCAACGCTATCCCGCAGCCAGCATCGATGCCCTGGCGCCGGCCTGGACCAGCGCGGTGCTGCAACGCATGCCGCAGTTGCGTCAGGTCATCAACACGCCCTTCGTACATGGCCCGCTGCAATTGCGTCAGCGCTGGCAGCTGGCGCGTCAGCTGCGCCAGAACGACTACCAGCTGGCAGTGGTGCTACCGAACAGCCTCAAGGCGGCACTGTTGCCCTGGTTTGCCGGCATACCGCAGCGCGCAGGCTTTGTCGGCGAGAGCCGCTACGGCCTGATCAACCACCTGCACCGCCTGGACAAACAGGCGCTACCGCTGATGGCCGAGCGCTATGCCCAGCTGGCGGAAGACCCCGGCAATGCACCACAGAGGCCGCTGGGCGCAGTGCAGTTGCAGGTCGATCTCGCCAATCGCACATCGCAGCTGCAGCGCCTCAGACTGCGACTTGACAAGCCGGTGAGCGTGTTCTGCCCTGGTGCCGAATACGGCCCGGCCAAGCGCTGGCCGAGCGCGCACTTCGCCAGCTTGGCGCAACAACTGGCTGGCGAAGGCAGGCAGGTATGGTTGTTGGGTGGCGCGGGCGATCAAGCCATCGGCGAAGCCATCGTGCAGGCATCGCAAGGCGCTGCCATCAACCTCTGCGGCCAGACCGATCTGGCCAGCGCCATCGACCTGATGTCACTGGCCGATCAGGTGGTCAGCAACGACTCCGGCCTGATGCATGTGGCCGCCGCACTCGGCCGGCCGCAAGTGGCGCTGTATGGCTCCTCCAGCGCCGCGCATACCCCGCCGCTCAACCCGGCGGCGCAACTGCTGATGCCCGAGGGCCTGACCTGCAGCCCGTGCTTTGCCCGCGTCTGCCCGCTGGGACACTTTCGCTGCATGACCGAGCTCACGCCGGCGCGGGTGATGCGGGCGCTGCAACAGCTGGCAACGCCTCAGTAAACATCGCGGCAGTAGCGACCCTGGCGCGCCAGCGCCAGCAACCATTGCCGCGCTGCACTGTCATCCATCGCAGCTTCGCTGATGAGGATTTGCCGCAAGGCGGCATCGACATCGGCTGCCATGCGCTGGGCATCGCCACAGACATAGACATGCGCACCCTGCTGCAACCACTGCCACAGCAGGGCAGATTGCTGCAGCATGCGGTGCTGCACATAGACCTTCTCGGCCTGATCGCGCGAGAACGCGGTATCCAGGCGCGTCAACACACCACGACGCAACCAGCCCTCAATCTCACCGCGGTAGAGAAAGTCTTCACTGGCGCGCTGATTGCCAAAGAACAACCAGTTGCCGCCACCCTGCGCGGCAAGGTCTGCAGCGCGCGCTGCACGCTCCTGCAAAAAGGCGCGAAACGGTGCGATGCCGGTGCCCGGACCGATCATGATGATCGGTGTTGCCGGATCGTCTGGCAGGGCAAAGCCATGCGCCTTTTGCAGATACACCGGCACCCGCTGGCCGCGCTGCAAACGCTCGGCAAAAAAGTTCGAGGCCACACCCTGATAGTCACGCTCGAACAAGCCGTAGCGCACCACCGAGACGGTCAGATGCACCTCGCCCGGATGGCAACGACGCGATGAGGCAATCGAATACAGGCGCGGCTGCAAGCGTCCCAGGGCAAGTACGAATTCCGCGACCGGTGGCCGAGCCGAGCGATAGCGCACCAGCACATCAAGCACGTCATGCGGCGTGGTGTCCGCAGGGGTGGCATCAACGGCGCTGCAATCAACAGCGGGGGCCTCGGCGGAGTTCTCCTCAGCCTGTATCTCGCCCGCCTCCAGCGCCGCCAGGCGCTGCAATTGCGCTGCCTCGCTGACATCACGGGCATGACGTGCCAGCAAGCGATACAGCTCCTCCGTGGGTGTGCGCAAATTGCAACGACGCAACAGTGCCTCGCGCGCGCTGACAGTGATGCCATCGAGCTCCACCGGCTCGGAGCCGCGTGCACGCAGGATGGACAGCAACAGCTCGACTTCCTCGCCCATATTGGATGGCCACACCCCCAGGGCATCGCCGGGCTCGTAGTCGATATCACTGCCAGCCAGCGACAGCACCACATTCAACACCTGACGCCCGCCCGGTGCTGCGCTCAGGCTCTGGGTCGACAGCAAACGTGCGTGGAAGGGTTGCTCACGGCTGGAGCGCGGGCGAACGGCAGCAACGCCGTCGGCGGATGCGGCAACGCTCCCGGCCGAGGCTGCGATCGCAAGCGGCGTGGTGCCCGGTGGCGCCGATGTTGCCGATGTTGCCGATGTTGCCGATGTTGCCGATGGCGCCTGGCTGGGCGGCGCTGTGCCGGCCTCGGCCAGCAGCTGCTTGATACTGCGCTGGGTCGGCTTGCCACCCGGCACGCACTTGCCCAGATCCTTGTCCTCGCCACGCGCAATCGCCTCGGCATAGCTCTGACACAGATAGCCACACTGACCGCAATCGAGTTGCCCCATGGCCGCCATCAGGCGTCGCGCCAACGGCCGGCCCTGTGCCAAGGCAAGCCGCTCCTGGAGCGGCATGGTCTCGTCATGCCACGGAAAATCTTCTTTTAAATCAATAACTTGTGTTACCTCTTCGGTCGGGATGGCAGTCCCGTCCGGCATGGGCGCGGCCTCACCAGCGGGCAGCGGGTAAGCATCCAGCCCGGCAAAAAAACCATTCAGCCAGGCACGCTGAGCCGGTGTGAACGGCGCGCTCTCGGGGATCACACCCATGGCCTGATCAGCAAGCTTCATGACGCATCGCCGGTCTGGTTGCGCGCCATCAATGCCGGATGACTATCGAACAGCGCGCTGCGCAAGGCCTGCATGCCTTGCCCCAGCCCCTGGCCCTGGCCCGGCCGCTGGCTGAATTGCAAAAAACTCTCGCTGGCATCGCGCCGCTGCTGCAAGTAGCAGCGCAACAGGCTCTCGATCACACCCGGCAAGTGCGAGGCCGGCACATCGCGCAGCAGGCTAACGGCAATGGCTTGCGCCTCGCCATGACCACCACCGACATACAGGTGATAGCCCTCGACCTCATTATCGATCTCGGTATCGACCTCAGTAACAACCTCAGTACCGACCTCGGCATCGACGCCTTCCGCCAACAGCGGCACCTTCGCCGCCAGCAAACCAATATCGCCGATGTAGTGCTGGGCGCAGGAGTGATGGCAGCCGGTGAGATGAATATTGATCGGCGTATCCATGGCCAGCGGCACCCTCGGCACCGCAGCCACAGGCTCGGATGCAGACTCGGATGCAGACGCGGATAGCGCCGGTTCGAACAACGCCGGCCCGGACAACGCTGGCTCCAGCCAATCGATGATCTGCTGCGCATGGCGTTTGGTATCGGCGGCGGCGAACTTGCAACCCTGATTGCCAGTGCAGGCCACCATGCCGGCGCGCACCGGCCCCGCCTCACAGTCCAGGCCGAGCGCCTGCAGTGCAGTTCTGGCCTCGGCCACGCGCGCCTGCGGCACATCGGAAATCAGCAGGTTCTGCCACACCGTCAGGCGCAGCGTGCCCGAGCCAAAACGCTCGGCAATATCGGCAATGCCATGCATCTGCGCCACCTGCAGGCGCGCCGCCGGAACTGGCACACCCAGCCAGACCAATCCCGGCTGGCGCTGGGCATGCACGCCGACATGGGCATCGCGCCGCTGCGCCGGGCGCGGCTCGCACTCCGCCAACGGGACGCGCCGCAGTGGCTGCGGCAACAGTGCCTCGACCTGCTGCAGGGTCCAGTCCAGCCCATGCGCATCGATCACATACTTCATGCGGGCACGCCGCCGGTCGGTGCGGTCAGCATGCTGGATGAACACCTTGAGCACCGCCTGCGCGACATCCAGACATTGCGCCGGTGTGATCAGCACACCGAGATCGCGCGCGAAATCGCCGTGGCCAGTGATGCCACCGAGGGCAACCCGGAATCCGATCTCGCCACTTTGCCGCTCCCGTACTGCGCTAAAGCCGATGTCATTGGTGTCCTGCAGCGCGGCCACCTGTCCGCCACCGTCGAACGCGATGTTGAATTTTCTCGGCAAGCCATACAGCTCGCGATGATTGAGGATGAGGTGGTGCAATGCACGACCGAGCGCGCGCGTATCGAACAACTCCTGCGGATCAATACCTGCGGTCGGACCACCGGTGATATTGCGAATATTGTCGGCACCGGATCCACGCGAGGTCAGACCGATATCCACCAGGCCGCTCAGCACATCGATGGTGTGCGACGGCGGTATCTCGCGCAGCTGCAGATTGGCACGCGTGGTGATGTCGGCGTAGCCGCCGGCAAACTGTTGCGCCAGTGCCGCCACACCACGCCATTGCGCTGCACTGAGGATGCCATTGGGAATACGCAAGCGGCACATGAAGGCGTTCTGCGCTGGCGCAACATAGAACAGGCCATGGAACTTCATCCCGAACACTTCCGTGCCCTTGGGAAAACGCCCCTCGGCCGCCCAGCGCTGCATGTCGTCCCACAGATCAAACGGATTGCGCTGACGCTTGAATTCCTCCTCCGCCACCAGCTTGCCGCCAGCGGACAGCACCCGCGCCTGTGCCGCACGCTGCAAGGACAGCACGTCATCGGCAGCGTCGATGACGGCGCCAGGCGCAGGCAGATTGCTTGGCGCCAGCCGAGCCGCACGACTGGCACGGCCGGCGGCAAAGCCTTGCAGGAACTGCGCCTGCTCGTCGCTAAACGCCGCATTCGCGTCAACATGGGGCAAGGCATTGTGCTGGGGTGTCGTCATCGCGTTCAGCCCGGTCCGGGTTCCAGTTCGGAATTCCAATGAATAAAAAAATTCAAGCAGCGCATAACAGTTGTTCGCGCAACATGCCCAGCGGCGTGGCGTGCAACAGGCAATCCAGCAGTTGCGCTGCACCGGCACTGTCACCAAACAACACCGCGCCACGCAGGCGGTCGTCACGCAGCACCAGCTTGCGATACACGCCGCCCTGCGGGTCGGACAGGATCAATTCCTCATCACCCGCTTCGGCCTGAATCTGCCCGGCTGAGAACACCTCCATGCCAGCCACCTTGAGCCGGGTCGAGAGCAGTGATCCGGCATAGCGCGGGGTATCCGGCGCGGTACGCAGATGGGACTGCAGCTGACGCGCCAACACCGCCGCCTGCTCATACAGCGGCGCCACCAGGCCATAGCAAATACCGCGATGCTCGACGCATTCGCCCAGGGCGTAGATGCCGGGGTCACTACTCTGCAAGTGATCGTTCACGACGATGCCACGCTGGCAATGCAGGCCCGCCTGCTGGGCCAGTGCCATGTCCGGGCGTATACCGATGGCCACAACCACTAATTGCGCCGGCAACCGCTCGCCATCGGCCAGACACACTGTCGCCACGCGCGGCGGTGTATCACCCGGCGGTGTATCACCCGGCGGCGTTTCACCCGACGCCGCATCGCCCGGCTGCGCCGCTGCCGGCAGCAGGCATTCGGTGACCGCGTTCAGACGAAACCGGATGCCGCGCGCGCTCAAGGCCTGCTGCAGCAGCGCAGCGGCAGGCGCATCCAGCTGACGCTCCATCAGCCAGGACATGCGATGCACCAGCGTCACCTGCATTCCACGGCGTTGCAACCCGTTGGCCGCCTCGAGGCCGAGCAGGCCGCCACCAATCACCACTGCCTGCCGATACTGTGCCGCTGCGTCCATCATGTCCTGTGTGTCACGCACATCGCGATAGGCCAGCACGCCCGGCAAATCGATGCCGGGCAACGCCGGCATGAGAGGCAAGGAACCGGTGGCGATCACCAACAGGTCGTAACCGCATTCAAAGCGCTGCTGCGCTTGTTGCACCTGGATGCAGCGTCGTTGACGATCGATATGCAATACCCGCGCCTGGGTGTGCAGATGCACCGCATGCGCGGCATACCACTGGCGCGACTGCAACAGGATGTCTTGTGCGCTGGCCTCGTCGCTGAGCAGGGCCGAGAGCTGAATGCGGTTGTAGGCAGGTTCGGGCTCGGCCCCGAACACCTGGATCTCGAACCGATCGAAGCGATGCGGCGCCAGTTCCAGCAGGTTCTCAAGCAGCCGCAAGCAGCTCATGCCATTGCCGATGATCACCAGCCGCAGCCGCGTGCGGCCTTCGCCCTTGGCGATGGCGTCGGCATGGGCGACGCTTTCACCGGCGATTTCACCAGCGATTTCACCAACGATGTCAGCGCCGGCATTCAGCATGCGGCATGACCCGCAGCATCCTGCGGCAGTTCTGTGCTCAGTGCGGCACGTAAATCCATGGCTGCGACGCTGCCCAGAATCAGCATGGCAGGGCTACCCAGTCCGGCCGCGCGCAATTGCGCAGGCAAAGCACCGAGTGCGCAACGCAGCTCACGCTGTTCCGTCAGGCTGGCGCTTTGCACCACGGCACAGGGCAGATCCGCAGCCACGCCCTCGGCCCGCAAGGTCGCGACCATCTGTTCCAGTTGCGCTACGCCCATGTACACGGCCAGCGTTCCGCCACACCGCAACAGTGCCGCCAGCGCCGGCCAGTCCGCGCGCGCCACCGGCTCGGCCTCATCGCCACGCGTACCGGTATACGTTCCGGCATGCGCCGTCACCAGGGTGATGGAGCGCGCAAGCCCGCGATGCGTGGCTGGTATCCCCAGCGCATGCGCAGCGGCAATTCCAGCCGTGATGCCGGGCACCACGCTGCAGGCAATGCCCGCCTGCTGCAAGGCCTGCAGCTCTTCGCCGCCGCGTCCGAAAACAAAGGGGTCACCACCCTTGAGCCGCACCACCACATGGCCCTGGCGAGCCAAGCGGCACATCAGGCGATGGATGAAAGCCTGCGGCGTGGATCGACAGCCGCCGCGCTTGCCAACCGCAATCACCCGCGCCCCTGCACGCCGATGCAGCAACACCTCGGGATGCACCAGGTCGTCCACCAGCAGCACATCGGCTTCGGCGATGGCGCGCACTGCACGCAGCGTCAGCAGGTCCGGTGCGCCAGGACCGGCACCCACCAGCGTGACACGACCGGCACGCGACATCTCAGGCCGCTGCACGTAATTGTTTTTGATACAGAAACTGCAGCACTTCAGTACGCAATGCCATGTATCGCGGATTGCTTGCCATGGACAGCCGTTCGCGCGGACGCGGCAGGTCAACCGTCAGAATCTCGCCAATGGTGGCTGCCGGGCCATTGGTCATCATGACGATGCGGTCTGACAGCAGTACCGCCTCGTCCACATCATGCGTCACCATCACCACGGTACTGCCAGTGTCGGCCACGATGCGCATCAGCTCGTCCTGCAAATGGGCCCGGGTCAACGCATCCAGCGCACCAAAGGGTTCGTCCAGCAATAGCAGCTTGGGCTCGATCGACAAGGCCCGGGCGATGCCGACCCGCTGTTTCATGCCGCCAGAGATTTCCTGCGGGTACTTGTGCGCCGCATGACCAAGATTGACCAGCTCCAGTGCCCGGGTGACGCGCGCATGCAGCTGCGGCTTGCGCTCAGTGCTGCCGAATACGCGCTCTACTGCCAGAAAAACGTTGTCATGACAGGTCATCCAGGGCAACAGGGAATGGTTCTGGAACACCACGCCACGATCCGGTCCCGGACCACGTATCTCGCGATTGGCCAGCAGCAGCACCCCTTCGCTGGGCGCATTCAAGCCGGCGATCAGGTTGAGCAAGGTGGATTTGCCACAGCCGGAATGGCCGATCAAGGACACGAATTCGCCCTGCGCCAGGGTGAGGTTGATATCGCGCAGCGCGATAAACGGTCCTTTGCGGGTTTCAAACGCCACGCCGACCGATTCGATTGCCAGATATTTATCCATGTTTACCTTTCGAACTCAGCTGCCGCCGTAACTGAAGCGTCGCGCCAGAAGTACCAGTGCCTGCTCCAGCAATAGCCCGACAACACCAATCGTGATGATGGCGATGATGATGTGTTGCACATTGAGGTTGTTCCACTCATCCCAGACCCAGAAGCCGATACCGACACCGCCAGTGAGCATTTCTGCTGCGACGATGACCAGCCAGGCCACACCGATGGAAAGACGTACGCCGGTGATCATGTAGGGCAGCGTCGCCGGGAACAGAATGCGGGTGAACACCTTCCATTCCGAGAGATTGAGTACCCGCGCGATATTGAGATAGTCCTGCGGCACCTGCTGCACGCCAACGGCAGTGTTGACGATCATTGGCCACAGGCTGCAAACGAAGATGACGTAGATCGCAGCCGGATTGGCGGCCTTGAACAACAGCAGTCCGATCGGCAGCCAGGCCAACGGTGACACCGGTTTGAGCAGGGCAATCAAGGGCGCGGCCATATCCGACAGGAAGCGAAAGCGCCCGAGCAAAAAGCCCAGCGGTATCCCCACCAGCGCCGCCAGACCAAAGCCGATCGCAACGCGCTTGAGCGACAGCAAGACGTTCCAGCCTATGCCCTGATCATTCGGACCTTTCTGGTAGAACGGATCAGAAAAAATCTCCAGCGCCGATTGCCACACCGCCGCCGGTCCGGGAATGCGATCACCGCTCCCGGCCACCACGGCCCAGACGCAAACAAACAAGGTCAGACCGCACAGCATGGCAAAGCCACGCACCAGCCAATCGGGCGCGCGTGTTCGTGCCGGACGGGCAGCGGGTTTGGCGCGCAGCCTGGCCTGTGCCAATGACGTCGCCAGGCCGGGTGCCGAGGGATGCACCGCAACCGATGCCACCACCGGCCTGGGCGCGGATTGAGACGCTGCGGCGGACATCTCAGGCCGCCCGGATCTTGAACGAGGCGGCATAGCGCTTGGGATCCTTGCCATCCCAGGTCACGCCGTCGATCATTTTCACGCTGCGCATGACGTCCTTGGGAACAGCCGTCTTGGTCATGGCCGCCGCATCCTTGTAGATGTCCAGCCGGTTCACCTGCCTGGCAACCGCGAGGTAATCCAGATCCTGTTTCAACAAGCCCCAACGTCGGTGCTGGGTCAGGAACCACATGCCATCGGACAGGAAGGGAAAGGTCACATAGCCATCGTTGTAGAACTTCATGGCGTTCGGATCGTCCCAGGAGCGACCGATACCGTTCTCGTAGCGACCCAGCATGCGTGCCAGGATCACATCCTTGTCGGTGTTGACATAGGCGCGATCGGCGATGGTCTCGGCTGTCTTCTGCCGGTTGGACAGCGAGGCATCGATCCACTTGCCCGCCTCGATCACCGCTGCGGTCATGGCACGTGCAGTGTTGGGGTACTTCTGCACGAACTCGGCGGTGCAACCCAGGGTCTTTTCCGGATGGTCTTTCCAGACGTCCTGGGTGGTGTTGGCAGTAAAGCCGATCTTGTCGACGATGGCGCGGTTATTCCACGGCTCACCGACGCAGTAACCGTCCATATTCCCCACCCGCATATTGGCCACCATTTGCGGCGGCGGCACGGTGATGGTCTTGACCTCGGTCATGGGGTTGATGCCATAGGTGGCCAGCCAGTAATACAGCCACATGGCATGGGTACCGGTGGGGAAGGTCTGGGCGAAGGTGTATTCGCCTTTTTCCTTGCCGATGAGCGCGGCCAGACTGGCACCATCCTTGACACCCTTGTCATACAGCTTGCGCGAGAGCGTGATGGCCTGGCCGTTGTGATTCAGATTCATCAGGATGGCCATGTCCTTTTTCGGACCGCCAACACCGGCATGCACGCCATAGATCAGGCCGTACAGCACATGCGCCGCATCCAGCTCGCCATTGACCAGCTTGTCACGCACGCCGGCCCAGGAAGCTTCCTTGGTCGGAATGATCTTGATGCCGTACTTTTCATCTATCTTGAGCACCGAAGCCATGACCACCGACGCGCAGTCGGTAAGCGGTATGAATCCCACCTTGACCTCTTTTTTCTCCGGCGCATCCGAGCCTGCGGCCCAGGCGGCATGACGCAATGCATCGGGCACCAGGCCCATGGCGCCACCAGCCACGCCGACTGCGGTCGCTTTTTTCAGAAAATCACGACGCCGGTCACGCTGACCCTTACTGTCAGGCGTTGCCATGGCCTGCGACGTTGCGACCTTGGTTGCAGAGTGTTCAGGCTTGCATGTCATGGTTTGCTCCCGCGAAGTCCAATGTGCGATCGAATAAAAAAAGGCGTTATGCCCGCACCCGGCGAAGCCGGAGCACGAACACGAACGCCTTTGTCAGTCAGCACGCATCGCCGTTGATGCGCGCCGTCACCCTGCATTAATGCAACCTGTGTGCCAGGGGCTGTTGCACTGGCGACGCATCGCACACCAAGTCTGAATCATCAGCAAATCGCACTGTTGCGGTGCGGTTGTACGGGCGCTCGCACCTTCTGGGCACTTCGAGCAAGCGCGGCGGACATTGCATCCCGCCGTTTACGCACCAGCCGACTCAGGCCAGCAAATCCGCTGCCTCAATCAACAAGCGCGCAGCATCGCCAATACGCAGCTTGCGACGCATGGCGAGTTCGCGCAGCTCGCGATAGGCCGCCTCCTCACTGAGCTGCTTACGCTGCATCAAGATGCCTTTGGCCCTATCCACCAATTTGCGCTCGGCCAGGCGTTGCTGCGTGTCCTGCAAGGCCTCACGCAGGCTGGCCAGCTCGGCCTGATGCTCCTCGAAACGCGCACGCGCAACATCGATGATGGTCTTGACGCGCGATGGCACCAGACCGTCCACCACATAGGCCGACACCCCGGCGCGGGTGGCGGCGCGGATGGTCTGGGTATCGTCGTCATTGGCAAACATCACCACCGGCCGGGGATGATCGCGCCCCATCACGCTCAGGCCTTCAAGCACATCGCGGCTGGGTGAATCGACATCGATGATGATCACCTCGGGCCGGGATTGCTCCACGGCTGCAATCAATTCCAGCGAGGTCGCCAAGGCCTCCACCACTTCATAACCACTTGATTCCAGGCTGGTTTTCAGCATGGCGGTGCGCTCGGGCGACTCGTCCACCAGCATCACGCGTATCGGCGCAGCCGGCAGTGCCGGCTCGGACACGACATCGGGCTTGGAACTGACAGTAAGCGTTTTGCGCTGCATGCAGGAAGCTGTGCAAGGGTTGTGCCAGGCCAACGCATTGGCATAACGGTTGCTTTGTTCAAACCTGCCGCGTCGGCGGTCACCGCAAACTTCATGCATCAGCGCCAGGCAACTTCATCGCTCCATGACCCAACAAGCCGCCGCCTCGGAAGTGCCCTCCACCTGCTGCTACTGCGGCGTGGGTTGCGGCGTACTGATCGCGGTGCGCGACAACAGCATCATCGGTGTGCGGGGTGATCCGCAGCATCCGGCGAATGCCGGCCTGCTCTGCGCCAAGGGCAGCACTCTGCATCGGGCTGCGGACCCGGCCAATCGCATTCGCATGCCGATGCATCGCGCAAGCACAGATCAGCCGCTGCAGACACTCGACTGGGATAGCGCACTGAATCAGGCGGCACAGCGCTTTGCCGACATCATTCGCCAACATGGCCCGGACAGCGTCGCGTTCTATGTCTCCGGCCAATTGCTGACCGAGGACTACTACGCCTTCAACAAGCTGGCCAAAGGCCTGATCGGCACCAATAACATCGACACCAATTCGCGCCTTTGCATGTCCAGCGCGGTGGCCGGCTACAAGGCCACGCTGGGTGCGGATGCACCACCGGCCTGCTACGACGATATCGACGCCACCGATTGCCTGTTGATCGCCGGATCAAACACCGCCTTTGCCCATCCGGTGCTGTATCGAAGGATTGAGGCTGCACGCGCCGCCAATCCACAATTGAAAACCATCGTGATCGACCCCAGACGCACCGCCACTGCCGAAGAAGCCGATCTTCATCTGGCACTGGCTCCCGGCACCGATATCGCATTGTTCAACGCCATGCTGCATGCGCTGATCCGCGATCAATTGCTGGATCAGGCGTTCATCGCCAAGCACACCCAGGGCTTTGAAGCTCTGCAACGGGCGGTGCAGGCATGGACACCCGAGCGTGCTGCCGTGGTGTGTCAGGTGCCAGCCGCCGACATCGAGCAGGCAGCGCAGCACTTCGGCCGTGCCGGCGCTGCGCTGTCGCTGTATTGCCAGGGACTGAATCAGTCGGTGCACGGCACGCATAACAATGTCGCGTTGATCAATCTGCATCTGGCCACTGGCCACATTGGTCGACCCGGCGCGGGACCGCTGTCACTCACCGGACAACCCAATGCCATGGGCGGCCGGGAAGTCGGCGGCATGGCCAATCTGCTGTCAGCGCATCGCGATCTATCCAATCCGCAGCACCGCGCCGAGGTGGCTGGGCTTTGGGGTGTGGACGACGTTCCCGCCTCACCCGGCAAGACAGCGGTGGAACTGTTTCATGCCCTGGACCGCGGCCAGATCAAGGCGGTATGGATCGCCTGTACCAACCCTGCGCATTCCATGCCCGACCAGACATTGGTACGACGTGCCTTAGCCAAGGCCGACTATGTCGTACTGCAGGAAGCCTGGCGCGACACCGAGAGTGTCGACTGGGCGCATTTGCTGCTGCCAGCCTCGACCTGGGGCGAAAAAGAGGGCACCGTCACCAATTCCGAACGCTGCATCAGTCGGGTGCGCGCTGCCGTGGCAGCACCGGGTGAAGCGCGTCATGACTGGCAGATCGCGCGCGACTTTGCGCATCGTCTGGGCCCGGCCCTGGACCCGGTGGCAGGGCATGGCCACGCCGCCCGCTTGTTTCCCTGGCACAGCGCGCAGGACATCCATGATGAACATCGCGCCACGACCCGCGGTCGCGATCTGGATATCACCGGGCTGGACTACGCACGTCTGGAACGTGACGGCCCGCAGCAATGGCCTTATCCCGAACAAGCCGAACAGGGCAGCAAGCGGCTCTATCAGGACGGCGTCTTCCCGACTGCCAATGGCCGGGCGCAATTTGTACCGACACCGTTTGTCGGCACCTGGGAGAGCGTCGATACGCAATGGCCACTGCATCTCAACAGCGGGCGGCTGCGGGATCAGTGGCACAGCATGAGTCGCACCGGACGCATCCCGCAGTTGTTCGAGCATGCGCCGCTGCCGCTGCTGTCCATGCATCGGCACGACATGGCAGCGCGCGCACTGCAGGACGGCGACTGCGCCAGGGTGGAGAGCCGCCGCGGCAGCATCCTGCTCGAGGTACGTGCCGATGACGGGCTGCGTGCCGGCGAATGTTTCCTGCCGATGCACTGGAGCAGCGCCTATGCCAGCCATGCCGGCGTCAACCTGCTGATGGCCGATGCCGTCGACCCACAGTCGCGGCAACCGGAACTCAAACATGCGGCAATACAAGTGCAAGCCATCGCGCTACCTTATGCGCTGGATCTACTGTTTGTGCTGGATGACAGTGATACGCAGGCAGTGGCCATGCGCCAGCTGCGCGCGCTGCTGCCGCAACTGGGATGCGCCGGCCTGCGATTGCTGGGCCGTCATCAACGCGTGATGGCGCTGCAGGCACGCCTGCTACAAGCACCCGAAGCGGATTTACTGCGCAGGCTGGATGCGATAGCCGGCCTGGGCGATGCCGCACACGAGATCCGCTATGACGATGCCACACGCGGCAACTCCCGCCACCTGCGGCTGTCACACGGACGCCTGTTGGCAGCAAGGCTGCATGCCAGCGCGCAGGATCCAGACGCACCGACCATCCGGCGTGTCGCGGATCAGCAAGCGAGCATGGTTGCGCGGCTGAGCTCGCTGATGGACCAGGCCGATGACACCCTGCCCTCGCGCAGCAGCCTGCGGGCTGCGCTGAGCAGTGTCAGCCACTCGGGCACAGGCACACCATCGCGCGTGGTGTGCAGTTGCTTTGGTGTGCGGGAAGACGCCATCCAGCAGGCAATCAGCCATGGCGCGGATATTCCCTTGCTGAAACAGACGCTGCGCTGTGGCAGTAATTGCGGCTCCTGCCTGCCGGAGTTGCGCAAGCTGCTGCATAGCGCCCACGT
>CAIPUP010000387.1 GCA_903868285.1 uncultured beta proteobacterium | reverse complement strand
GATATCCGCCCCCAGGCGCTGCAATTCCAGCGCATGCATGAAGCGATTCTCGAAGATGGTCTCGGTGATCACTCCTGTGCCTTCGGCCACGGCATCCAGCGCCATGAACTGCGCCTGCATGTCGGTGGGAAAGCCCGGATAAGGCGAGGTGCGCAGACCAACGCTGCGTGGTCGTCCCGACATGTCAAGACTGATGCCGCTGGCATCGGCTTTGATGTTGGCGCCAGCCTCGCGCAACTTGTCCAGCACTGCCTCCAGCAAGGTGGCATCGGCGCCTTGTAGTCGCACCTGACCCCGCGTTGCCGCCGCGGCCACCAGAAAGGTGCCGGTCTCGATCCGGTCCGGCATGATGCTATGGGTCGCGCCATGCATGGCGCTCACACCCTCGATGGTGATGACATCGCTGCCGGCGCCACGCACCCGTGCACCCATGGCATTGAGGCAATTGGCCAGATCGACCACTTCCGGCTCGCGCGCGGCGTTCTCGATGACGGTGGTGCCATCAGCCAGACAGGCCGCCATCATCAGGTTTTCTGTACCCGTCACCGTCACCATGTCGGTGACGATACGTGCGCCACGCAGGCGCGCCGCGCGCGCCACGATATAGCCCTGCTCGACGGTGATCTGCGCGCCCATCTGGGTCAGGCCCTTGATGTGCTGATCCACCGGACGCAGTCCGATGGCGCAACCGCCCGGCAGCGACACCCGCGCCTCGCCACAGCGAGCCAGCAACGGGCCCAACACCAGGATGGAAGCACGCATGGTCTTGACCATGTCGTACGGTGCCAGCGGCTCGGTCAGCGCATGCGCATGCAATTCAACACTCATGCCGTCATGCATCGAGACCTCGACCCCCATGCAACCGAGCAAGCGCAGCATGGTGGTGATGTCCATCAGATGCGGCACGTTCTCCAGCCGCAAGGTATCGGCACTCAGCAGCGACGCACACATCAGTGGCAGCGCCGCGTTCTTGGCGCCGGAGATACGCACCTCGCCTTGCAGGCGATGCCCGCCTTGAATCAGCAGCTTATCCAAAGCCAGCCTCAGGCCTGCGATTGGCCGGTGGCCTGCGCTTCTTGCGGCGTGAGGGTGCGCATCGACAAGGCATGAATCTCTTCGCGCATACGATCTCCGAGCGCCGCATACACCAGCTGATGCCGCTGTACCCGCGAGCGCCCCTCGAACTGTGCGCTGACGATAAGGGCTTCGAAATGCTGACCGTCACCAGTCACCTTGAGCGCTTCGCACTGCAAACCCTTTTCGATGTACTGCTGCACCAGTTCGGGGGTAACCATGATGAACTTTCGAAAATTGAATGAAACGTATTGAATGAAAACTAATGTGCTGCACCAAGTTATCAGTGCCGCATCTTGTAACCACTAGCCAGCATGGCACAGCTGAGCGAACACACCAATACCAGGCATCCCGAGGCCACCGCCATACCGAACCAAGGGTCGACATCCGAGACCCCGAAAAAGCCGTAGCGAAAACCGTCAATGATGTAGAACACCGGGTTGAAATGCGACAGCTGCTGCCAGAACGACGGCAAGGAATGGATGGAGTAGAAGACGCCCGACAGGAAGGTCAGCGGCATGATAAGAAAGTTCTGGAACGCTGCGACCTGATCGATCTTCTCGGCCCACACCGCCGCCACCAGCCCCAGCGCACCAAACAGCGCGCTGCCAACCAGCGCAAACGACAGTATCCAGAACGGTGCCACCGGCACGCTGGAGACAAACGGCAGCGTCGCGAGGAAAACGCCACCACCCACCACCACACCGCGCACCACCGATGCCAGTACATAGGCACTGAAAAATTCCCAATGCGAAATCGGTGGCAGCAGCACGAAGACCAGGTTACCGGTGATCTTTGACTGGATCAGCGACGAGGACGTATTGGCAAAAGCGTTCTGCAACACCGACATCATGACCAGACCCGGCACCAGAAACTGCGTATAGG
>CAIPUP010000386.1 GCA_903868285.1 uncultured beta proteobacterium | reverse complement strand
TCACGTTAGTTGCCGCCAGTTGTTCCGCTTGCGCGGGGGTTGATATTCATATCAGATGATGCGCCAGATGCGAATGTCCATGCCAGATGTGAGTTGCGCGGCCAGCATCAAGTCGGTTTGCCTTGGGCCAGATGGCGTGCTTGATCAAAGGCGGCGGTGATCGCCGCATGGCGACGATCGAGCCAGTGCTGCGTGTCGGGGTGGGTGAAAATGTACAGCTCGTTGGCCTCAATGGCATGAATAACCCGCTGGCCCACATCGTCGGGCGCCATGCTTCCTTTGAGCAAGTCGCCCATGAAATGGTTCTGCGCTCGCACGGTGGCCCCGCCCAAGCGCTCGGGGCGGCTGCGCTCGGACAGGTGGATGCGGGTGTCGACCGCGGCCGGTGCCAAGATGGACACACCGATCGGCGTGCCCTGCAATTCGTTGTGCAGGCCCTCGGAGAGGGCGACCACCGCGTATTTGGTCATCGAATAGGCGCCGGTCAGGAAATTCGGATTCACCTGGAAGCCGCCGATCGAAGCGGTGTTGACCACATGCGCCGGCCGCTGGGCCGCCAGCATGCGCGGGATGACGGCCTGGATGCCGTGAATGACGCCCATGATGTTGACGTCGATCACCCACTGCCAGTCGGCTGCTGATATTTCGTGCAAGGGCACACCATGCAGTGCAATGCCCGCGTTGTTGCAAGCAATGGCGATCGGGCCAAAAGCGCCCTCGAGCGCCACCATGGCTTGCTCGACCGAGTCGCGGTCTGACACATCAACACCCAAAGTCAGGGCGCTGCCACCGGCCGCTTGAATCAATCTGGACGTTTCCGCCGCATCGTCTTCGCGGATGTCGCAAACCCCGACCCGCACGCCGCGCTCGGCCAAGGCCAGCGCGATGCCGCGCCCGATGCCCGAACCAGCACCGCTGACATAAGCGCACATCCCTGCTTGGATTTTCAAGTGAAGCTCCTGCTGTGGGTTTTCACTGCCAGCTCTTTGGCGCTGGTCAAGCTGTGAGTGGTCAAAGACCCGTGCTGGGTGCGCCTGCGCGGCAGTCTGTCCACTGGCCAGAAGTCACCATGGATGAAGACAAACGCATCGAACCGCTGCGTGCAAGCACACCGAATAGCCTGCAACAATGAGGCATGGCTACAACGAAAAAGGCGACAACCCCTGACAGCGACAGCAATGGTGCGGTCGACATTGCTTACCGGCACATCCGTGGTGCCATCATCCGCGGCGAACTGGCTTCGGGTGAAATCTTGCTCGAAGCGCGGCTGGCCGAGCGGATTGGCGTCAGCCGCACGCCTGTGCGTGAAGCGCTGTCGCGGTTGGCCAGCGAGGGGCTGATCACGCTCGGTCGCTACCGGCGCGCTCAGGTGGCCAGCTTTTCCATGGCCGATGTGGCCGAGGTGTTTCGGCTGCGCGGCAAGCTCGAGGGCCATGCCGCACGGCGTGCCTGCCGGCGCATCTCGGAAGAAGACATCGCGCGACTCGAAGCCATCGAGGACGAAATGGAGGCGGCCTTCGCCGAACTGGGCTGGCACCGTCACCTGCCGCACTTTGACGAGCTCAACAATGCGTTTCACGGCATCATCGCCCGCGCTGCCGACAGCCCGCGCCTGGAGAAGATCCTCGCCTCGTCGCTGGAGTTGCCCGCCTCGATCTTCAATTTTTACAAGGAGGCGCTCGACGAGCGCACCGCGCGCACGCACCGTCAACACCGCGAGATCATTGCGGCGCTGAAGGCGCGCAACCCTGACTGGGCGGAGGCAGCGATGAGCGCGCATCTGTTCTCGATCCTCAATGACCCAGCGCCTGATCTGGATTGATCTTCAGGCCTTGTGCATCAAACATGGTGTGCGGGCGGGGCTTCAGGAGAAGGCAGGTTCACTGGTGGCAAGGGGTGTGGTGCCGCGCGCTTGCAGGTGGGGCATGACCTCTTTGGCAAACAGCTCCATGTTCTTGCGCGTCAGCTCGGCCGGCAACGTTCCAAACTGAAGCAAGGTCAGCAGGTGACCAAAGCCAATTTCCTTTTGGTACTGCTCTAGCTTTTGGCGCACCGTCTGTGGGCTGCCGCAGATGAACATGCCCTTGTCCATGACGTCGTCAATGGTCTGCTTGCCGCCGATGGCTGACTTGGCCTTCATCACGCCGATCATGGACTTGAGCGACAGATAACCTGGCGGCAGCAGCATCTCTTTGGGCATGCGCAGGAACTTGTTGAGGAAGTTCTCAATGTGGGGCTGCGCCTCGCGCCGGGCGATTTCGTCGGTCTCGCCCACATACACCGGCACCGACCAGCCCAGCTGGTCTTCGGTGGCCTCGTAGCCGTGCTCAGCCGCCATGTCCTTGTACATCTGCATGTACTTGGCCAGCATCGCCGCCGGGGTGAAGGTTTGCAGATAGGTGTAGCGGCGGTCTGGGTGAGAGGCCCATTCGATGGTCTCGGACGAGCCCTGTGAGGGAATCCAGATCGGTGGGCGAGGCGTCTGGTACGGCCGTGGCCACAGGTTCACATATTCAAACTGGTAGTGCTTGCCCTCGAAGGGAAAGGGACCGATCTCAGTCCAAGCGCGCACGATCAGATCGTGCGCCTCATGAAAGCGTTCGTGGCTGTCGGCCGGGTTGGAACTCCAGGCGTGGTATTCGGCGCCAATGCCACGCACAAAGCCCGCGATGAAGCGGCCCTCGGTGATGTTGTCAATCATGGCGAACTCTTCGGCCACGGTCACCGGGTTGTTCAGCAGCGGCAGGGCCCGACCCAAAATCGCGATCTTGACATTCTTGGTGCGACGCGCCAGCGCACCGGCCATGACGCCGGGCTGCGGCATCAGGCCGTAGGCGTTTTGGTGGTGCTCGTTGACGCACACGCCGTCAAAGCCGAGCTGGTCGGCGTACTCGAGCTCGTCAAGGTAGCGGTTGTAGAGCTTGGCGCCTTTTTTCGGGTCGTAGTAGCTGTTGGGCAGCGTGATCCAGGC
>CAIPUP010000385.1 GCA_903868285.1 uncultured beta proteobacterium | reverse complement strand
CGCCAGCCCGGCCAGATCTGCCAGAAATTTGTCTGCCCCGCGCGGCGCCGGTGTAAATGCAGCTTCCGCCTCGGGACCCAGGTGCGCAAAAGCGCGACGCACCTCGATACCCACCTCAAACGCCTTGGGTCCAATTGAAGGCCCCAGCCAGGCCGTGAGCTGATCGGCACCGGAAGCCCGCATGGCGGCTACTGTTTGCTCGATCACCCCCTGCGCCAGACCGCGCCAACCCGCATGGGCCGCGCCAATCTGGGTACCGCGACAATCCGCCAGCAGCACCGGCAGGCAATCAGCGCTCATGATGGTACACACGCGATCCGGTCGGCAGGCAATGCTGGCATCCGCCTCCGATATGCTCAGCCCGTCATATGCCGACGACAAATCCACGACCCGCGAGCCGTGTACCTGAGCCAACCAGGCGGGCTCGGCCGGCAGTTTTGCGCGCAGCAAGCGACGATTCTGCTCGACCGCTGCCGGATCATCACCCACATGCAGACCCAGATTAAGCCCACCGCCGCGGTCGCTGGTGGCACCCGCAGCAGATTCAATGGAACCAGCAGCCCCGGACACGCTGATTGCGCCATAGCGACCCATGCTGACGCCGCCGCTGCGCAGGGTGGAGAGCACACCCACGCCAGCGGGCAAGTCAGGCCAGTCCACCGTCAGGGTCTGCATTCAGTGAACAATGCCCGCGCGCTCCAGCAGCGCCGCCATGTCCGCAGGCAGTGGCGCCTGCCATTCGCACAGCGCGCCCGACGTCGGATGCACCAACCCCAGCCGCTCTGCATGCAAGGCCTGACGCGGGAAAAAGGCAGTGAGATGGGATTTGCCGTACACCGCATCACCCACCAGCGCAAAACCGATGGATTGCAGATGTACGCGGATCTGATGCGTTCGCCCCGTCTCCAGCCGACATTGCAGCAGCGATACCGACTTGCCATCGAGGACACCGGTGGCCAGTCGCGTGTAATGGGTGACCGCCGGCTTGGCCAACATGGACTGACTGACCGCCATGCGGGTACGCTCGCGCGGATGGCGTGCAATGGCGGCCTCAATGCGTCCACCGGTGACCGTCTGCCCCCAGACCAGCGCGAGATACTGGCGGCTCATGCTGCGGTCTTGTAGTTGCCGCACCAGACTGGTTTGCGCACTGAGCGTCTTGGCAACCACCAGCAGTCCGGTGGTGTCCTTGTCGAGGCGATGCACGATGCCAGCCCGCGGTACACCCTGCAGCGCGGGCCAACGATGCAGCAATCCGTTGAGCAAGGTACCGGTCCAGTTACCCGCCGCTGGGTGCACCACCATGGCAACGGGTTTATCGATGACGATCAGGGCATCATCTTCATGCACGACCGACATCGGCATTGGTTCGGCGATAAAGGACATCGACGAAGGATCGGGTTGGGGCGAGACGACAATGCGCTCATCTCCCAGCATGATCTCGCGTACCCCGCACGGCTTGCCGTCGACGCTGACCAGACCCGCTTCTATCCACTGCTGCAAACGCGAACGGGAAAACTGCGGCAGACACTGTGACAGCACTTTGTCAACGCGAGTGCCGCGATGCTCCAGGCCCACGGT
>CAIPUP010000384.1 GCA_903868285.1 uncultured beta proteobacterium | reverse complement strand
TGGCGCATCAGATCGCCGGAGCGATAGAAGCCATCAGGCGTGAACTGGCGCGCGTTGTACTCCGGTACGCCGAAATAACCGCGCAAGGTGTACGGCCCGCGGCAGGTCAGCTCGCCGGTTTCGCCCGGAGCCACTTCACGGCCTTCCTCGTCCACCAGACGAATCTCGTCGTCCGGGCAGATCTGCCGGCCCCAGGTTTCCAGTCGCACTTCTTCCGGATCGTCCAGGCGCACGAACATGATCAGGCCCTCTGACATGCCGAAGTTCTCCTGCACCGTGACGCTGGGGATCAATTGCTTGGTGCGCAAACGCACTTCCGGCTGCATGCGCTGGCCACCGCTCTGAATGACACGCATGGAGGACAGGTTGTAGTTGCCGATGCCGGGGTCGTTGATGAGCCGGATCAGCAGGGCCGGCACCACCTTGAGGTGGGTCACGTCGTTGTCCTGGATCAGCCGGAACAGATCTTCGGGCTTGGTGCTGGCAGAGAGCACCACTTTGCCGCCATTGAACAGATAGCCCTGCAGGCCGGGACAGGCCAGCGGCAGGTTGTGCGCAATCGGCAGGGCCAGCAACAACACCGAATCCGGGCCGACACCGCACACCGGGGAGGCCAGCTTGGAGTTGAAGGCGTAATCGTTATGGCTGCGCGGAATCAGCTTGGGAATGCCAGTGGTGCCGCCGGAGAGCTGAAAGATGGCCGGATCCGTCGGGTCGATGTGAATCTTGGCCAGGTCGCTCTCCGGGCGCACCGGCGTTTTGGCAATCAGTTCGGTCAGGGAATGAAAGCCCGCCGGCGCCGCTGCACCATCGGCCTTGTAGACGATGCCGATTTTGACCTTGGGGCACTCCTTCATCACCCGTGTGACCATGGCGGTGAAATCGAAATCACCATGGCGGTCGGGAATGACACAGGTGGTTGCGCCCGACAGTGTGGCGAACTGGCTGACTTCGGCATAGCGATGCGAGGCCAGTGCGGCGATGGGAATGGCGCCCACCTTTTGCAGTGCAAAGTACAGGAACACGAACTCGATCACGTTCGGCAATTGCAGCACCACCCGATCGAGTGGCTGCAAGCCGGTGTCCAGCAGGTTCAGCGCCAGACGGGTCGAGACACGGTCAACCTCGGCGTAGGTATAGGACTGGCCGCGATCGACAAACGCCACCCGTTCGGCGTACTGCTTGAACACCACGTCGAATTCCTGCGCCAGGGACTTGTCCTGCCAGTAGCCTTTTTCGCGATAGCGACGGGCGAATTCGGGCGGGAAGGGGACGACGCCTTCAAGCATGTGGGGCTCCTCGGGGAAACGGCGGTGGCCGACGGCCAGTTTGTCCGGGACGATGGTCGGGGACTGGAACCGGCGTCAGAAATTTCTGAACATGCTCAATATTATCAGCTGGCCGGCCAAAAACGTTCGCTGGCGATGCGAGCGCCCTCGGCCATGGCTGCCATCTTGGCCCAGACGATGTCCGGGTCGACCGCCGCCTGACCGACCCAGGTGCCATAGCCGCAATCGCTGCCGGCGATGACGTTCTCGCGCCCGACCAGCTGTGCGTAGCGGCCGATGCGCTGCGCGATCAGTTCTGGATGCTCGATGAAGTTGGATTTCGATTCCAGCACGCCGGGAATCAGCACCTTGCCCTCGGGCAGCTTCACGCTTTCAAACAAGGCGTATTCATGCGCATGGCGTGGATTGGCAGCTTCCAGCGAAATGGCCGAGGGTCTGGCCTTGAATACGATGTCGATGATGTCCGACAGCGGCACATCGCAGTGGTGCGGGCCTTCGTAATTGCCCCAGCACAGATGCATGCGCAACTGCTCGGGCGGTATGTCGGCCAGCGCGTGATTGAGAGCTTCAATGTGCAGCATGGCGCGTTTGCGGAATTCCGCCAGCGACAGATCGGCATATTGAATGTGCCGGCCCATGGCCAGATCGGGGCAGTCGATCTGCAGCACGAAGCCGGCGGCGGCGATGGCCTGGTACTCGTCCCGCATGGCCTCGGCAATCGCCTGCAGATAGGCTTCCTGGCTGGGATAGTGATCGTTGCGGAAAAACAGCGACACCACACCGGGCGAGGCGGCGCTCATGAAGCCACCGCTGGGTTGCTGGCCGTCGCTGCGCGCGTTGGCCAATGCGCTTTTGAGGTTATTCACATCCTGGCGCGCAGCGGCCGGATCACGCACCGTGATGGGCGCATTGCAGGCCGGTGTCTTGCGCCGCGAGCGGCCCGGATCGCCGAACACACGCTCGGCCAGTTTCGGGAAGTCTGACAAGTCCTGATAAACAAAGCTGTTGCCAGTGCCACCAAAACCATTCAGTCGGTCTTTGACATAGGTGGCATAGCTCGGCTTGGACAGCTCACCATCGTTCACCAGATCGACCCCGGCATTGCACTGGCGGCTGACGATCTCGGCCACGGCGCTGCGTATGCGTGCTTCGAGTGCTGGCCGATCCACCGGCACGCCTTCTTCCTTGGCGTACATCATGCGGATGAGATCGTCCGGGCGCGGCAGGCTGCCGGTATGCGTGGTGAGAAAACGTTCGGTGCTGCGTTGCATGGGCTCTCCTCCTGAGTCGATGCAATAATAACCCGCTGTTCTTAACTGAAAATCCTGGAGTGCGCATGAGCAACGTATCGAGCAAGGGCAAGAGCCTGTCCCCGAAACCCGGTGTCGAGCACTGGATCACCCGTCCGACCGCGGATGGCGATATCAAGTTGTTTTTGTGGCAGAAGGCCCGGACCGACGCCGGGTCGAATGCCGGGTCGAATGTCGGTGCGAATGCCGGGTCGAATGTTGCGCCCAAGCGCGGCACGGTGCTGTTCGTGCATGGTTCGTCCATGGCTTCGCGCCCGACCTTCGATCTGGAGGTGCCGGGGCGTGCCGATTCTTCACCGATGGACTGGTTTGCTGCGCGTGGCTTCGACACCTGGACCATGGACAACGAGGGCTATGGACTGTCCGACAAGCACCGCAATATCAATTTCAATATCGAGAACGGC
>CAIPUP010000383.1 GCA_903868285.1 uncultured beta proteobacterium | reverse complement strand
TCGAAGTTTCCCGGTGACAGGTGGACGGCGAGAATATCGTTGGCGACCGCACAGCGCATTCCGGCTTTGTGGGCGCGCCAGCTGAAGTCGATGTCATACAAATGCCAGTGAGTAAAGGTTTCTTCGTCAAAGCCCAGTTGCAAGGCCGCCTCCCGGCGGGCAGCCATGAAATAGCCATCGATGGCTTGTATATCGGGCGTGGCTGAGCCGGTGATGTCATAAATCAGGGCCTGCAGCTGATGGTTGCCTGTCAAGCCACCGACCTGACCAAACAGCAGCCCGTCGGGTGAGAACCAGCTGCCATATCGGAGTTGGGTCGTACCCGCCAGTCCGATGACATCGTGCCGCTGCAGTTGGTGCACCAGTCGCGCTGCGAAATCCGGTGAATGAATGATCACGTCGTCATGCGAGAACACCACCAGCTCGCCGGTGGCCTGGCGCAGGCCGCGGTTGTAGCCTTCGCACATGGATTTGCCATCGCTGATGACGATGATTTCATGCGGCAGATCGGCCAGCAGCCTGTGGTACATCTGCTCGGTGCGGGCACGTCGCTCGGGATTGATGCTGCAGACGATGACCGAAACCATGGGCGGTGATGCACGCGCGCCCAGCACCTTGCCAAGCGCAAGCAGTGGCGGCGCATGGTCTTGCGACAGGCGTTCTCTTGCGTCAAGCAGTGCGTGCAGCGATCGGGCCCCAAGATGGATGAATTGCGGCGGATTGCACGCAATGCAATGCGCCAGTGCATGTTGCGCAGCTTCGCTCTGCCCGGCATCCGCCAAAATATTGCCGAGCAAAAAATGCAGCGCTGGCAGATCGGGATTCAGCGCCAGTGCTTGTTCCACCCGGGCTTGCGCCTGTCGCCACTGCCGCGTTTCCCACAGCCCTCTGGCCTCGCGATACAGAAGGTCCACTTTCCGTTGTTTGCGATTCGGGTCGGGCAGCAAGGATTTGATCAATCGCGCCAGCATGGTCTGATGGGTCGTCTTTTTGCAGTGAATGGATGGGGCGTATCGAGCCAGCGTTTGAATCTTACTGAATAGCACCAAATCAGCCGAGCCGTGTCTGGTCAGGTTTGGGTTGGCGCAAGCAAGCCAAGGGTTCCCTCGCAACGGTATCCTTGCGGCATTGCTACGTTCACGGAGAGTGAATTGAAACCATCCACATCCAACATCGCCGCCGAGCCATCGCTGTCGCAGGATAAGTCGGGCTATCTCACCGGCTTTGGCAACGCTTTGTGCAGCGAGGCGCTGGCCGGTGCCTTGCCCATCGGACGCAATTCGCCGCAGCAGGCGCCAATGGGTCTGTATGCCGAGGTGTTGTCCGGCACCTCGTTCACCACGCCGCGGGCCGATAACCGGTACGCCTGGCTGTATCGCATCCGGCCTTCGGTGATGCATGCGCCCTATCGCCTGCTGCCGGCCTCGGCGCTGTGTGGTGCGCCGTTCTCCGATGCGCCGGCCTCGCCCAATGCGCTGCGCTGGAGTCCGTTTGCGCTGCCGCAAACTGCCACCGATTTCATCGAAGGTCTGGCCACCCTGTGCGGTGCCGGTGATCCCGGTGCGCATAGCGGTCTGGGCATTCACATTTATCGCGCCAATCGTTCGATGCAGGAGCGTTATTTTTTCAATGCCGATGGCGAGATGCTGATCGTGCCGCAGCAAGGTGGCCTGGTGTTTCATACCGAGCTGGGACGCATCGAAGCGCATCCGAACGAGATCGTGCTGATTCCGCGCGGCCTGCGATTCCGGGTCGAGTTGCTGCCGCTGGCAGACGGAACCTGTGGCCATCGTGGCTATGTGTGCGAGAACTTCGGTGCGCCCTTGCGCCT
>CAIPUP010000382.1 GCA_903868285.1 uncultured beta proteobacterium | reverse complement strand
GAGGCGCACGACCTGATCATCAAGGCCTGGACTGACCCGGGCCCATTCGAATGGCACAGCAAGCATTTCCATTTTGAATACGTGAACATCTGGCCCCGTCCCTTCCAGCGCCCGCATGCACCGATCTGGATTCCATCGCAAGGCAGTCGCGAGACCGTGGAGTTCGCATCACACCCATCACGCAAATACACCTATCTGCAAACCTTCAGTCCGATCACAGCGGTGCAGAAGAACCTCAAGCTCTATCAGGCCATGGCCCAGGGACATGGCTACACCCACCATCCGCGTCAACTGGGTTGGGCCACCCCGGTGTATATCGGCGATAGTGACGAATCTGCACTCAAGGATTGCTCGATCCATTACGAAAACTTCCGTAACGAGTTCCTGGGCAAGATGCCTCTCGAGATGTTGATGCCTCCTGGCTATACCTCGCGCGAGTCCGCCAAGGGCATCGTGGCGGCAAAAACTGCCGCGCATGAGAAAGCCGACACTGGCAAAGCCAACCAGATGGGCATGATGACCTGTGGCAGTGCCAAGACCGTTGCAGAGAAACTCATTGCCTATCAAAAAGATATCGGCTTCGGCAATCTGCTGGTGATGTTGCAGTTCGGCACCATGCCAGCCGAAATGACTCGCCGCAACATGGAACGCTTCGCCCAGGATGTGATGCCACTACTGCGCAAAGCATCCAAGGAACAATTCGGAGAGTTTTCTTTCGTCGCCTAACTTCGCTGGTGCAAAGGTTGGAAATGATCATGATCCTATCCATCTGCCTTCGACACATACTGGTTGGCATGGCGGGCTGTCTTGCATCGGTCTGCGTGGCGCAGAGCCAAACCTTCCCTGCAAAGTCTTTGCGATTGGTTGTGCCGTATGCAGCGGGCGGGGCGTTCGATGCCTTTGCCCGCCCACTGGCACACAAGCTTGGGGAACAACTGCGACAACCGGTCTTGGTCGAGAATCGTCCCGGGGGTAATTCGGTCATCGGAGCCGATAACGTAGCCAAGGCCGGTGCAGATGGCCACAGCCTGCTGCTGACCTCGATCGTGCATTACATCGGGCCGTTTTTCTCGCGCAGTGTTCCCTATGACACGGTGAGCGATTTCACACCAATCGCAGCGGTCGGCGTTGCGCCGCAGGCCATCGCGGTTCATCCGTCGCTCGGCGTGAACACGATGCAGGAGTTCATTCAGAATGCCAAGGCCAACCCTGGGAAGATTTTTTATGGCACGACGGGCTATGGCTCGCAACAGCATCTCGGTGGAATTCTTCTGGCGCGTGCAGCGGGTCTGAACATCGAGCATGTGCCCTACAAGGGGGGTAATCCTGGCATCAATGACGTCCTGGCAGGGTCTATTCCCATGGTCATCATTAGTGCCTCATCGATCTTGCCGCATGCTAAGGCGGGACGCCTAAGAGCTCTGGCAGTGCTGGAGAAACGTCGCTTTCGTGGTGCGCCTGAGCTACCGACCATCGGGGAATCAATCACTGGCTTGTATATCCCGGAAACCTGGATGGGCGTGCTCGGCCCGGCCGGCATGTCCAAGGCGATTGTTGATCGCTTGAACAGCGAACTGCGCGGTGCCGTATCAGCACCGGAAGTGCGTCAACGCCTGGAAAACCTAGGCTTTGAGGTTACCGGCAGTAGTGCCGATGAATTTTCCCAAGTGATTAAATCCGATTTGGAAATCATTCGACAGGTGATACAGGCCGCAGGTATCAAGCCGGAATGACTGCTACGAGTGTAAACACCGCCGAAGTCGCCATCGTCGGTGGCGGTCCCGTGGGCATGATGCTGGCCTTGTTCCTCGACCGTCATGGCGTCAAGACAGTCCTGTTCAATATCGAGCAGGACACGCGCTGGCATCCCAAGGGCAGCACGCATAACTCGCGCACCATGGAGCACTACCGGCGGCTCGGAATCAGTCGCAGCATTCGTGCGCTCGGACTACCCCCGGAGCATCAGACCGATGTTTCCTACTTCACCCGCTACAACAGCCATGAGCTGGCGCGGATCCACATGCCTTCCGAACGGGAAAAAATACGCAGTGTGGTTGCTGCCCCCAGGACGCATCAGAACTTCGAGCCGATACATCGCGCTAACCAAATGTATGTCGAGCAGTTTCTGTCTGGCCATGTACGAACGCGTAAAAATATCCAGTTGCGTTATGGCTGGCAGGTGGATCAATTCACCGAAAGCGATGATGGTGTTGTGCTGCAAGCGCACAGGGTGCAGCAAAAAAATGCCGATAACGTGGACTACTTCGATCATGCTGTCCAAGCGGCTCAAGCTAGCGAGCGCGGACCAGCCGGGGCATCGCAATCCGAGCGGGAGACCTGGCGTGTGCAATACATGGTTGGTTGCGATGGCGGGCAAAGCCATGTGCGAAGAACACTTGGTATCCCGTATCAGGGCCATGACAATCTGAAGCAGGCCTTCCTGGGTGGTCGCACCATTTCCAGCCACTTGCGTGTGCCGGATTTAATTACACGCTGTTTTTCTGGACGGGAAAGCTGGCAGTACTGGGTCGTCAATCCCGAACTTCGTACGGCGTTGGTGGCACTCAATGGCAAAGACGAGTTTCTGTACTGGACTCGCTTGCCCGATGGTCAGGAGTTCAATCAGCAAGACATCCTGCGCAGCTTCCAACAGGCCTGTGGCCTGCCCTTACAGGTGGAAGTGCTGGGCAATCGCAACTGGACCGCAGGCGTAGCACTTTGGGCGGAACAGTTCGGTAGCGGGAAGCGCATTTTCCTGGCTGGTGATGCCATCCATCTCTTTACACCAACCGGGGGCTTTGGCATGAATACCGGGATTGATGGCGCAGCCAATCTGGCCTGGAAGCTGGCCGCGTCGGTACAGGGATGGGCAGGAACACATTTGCTGGCCAGCTACCAAACAGAGCGACAACCAGTGGCGCGCCGCAATACCACCGCCGCGCAGCAGTTAGCCCGTAACGTTGGCTCTGTTCCCGTTGCAGATTGCATCGAACAAAACACCGCCGCGGGCGAGGATGCGCGTCGCAGTGCAGGGGCTTATCTGTCTACGTTTGGCGAAGAGTTTGGTTCCATCGGTGTGCAACTCGGTGTGCGCTATGACGGTTCCCCGCTCATTGCCGAGGATGGTGCACCGCCACCCGACAGCTATGTGTCCTACACGCCCAGCGCCGTACCTGGTGGTCGTGCCCCACATTGTTTTTTCGATCCACCCGGCCTATTGCACCGACGATCGCTGTTCGATTTGTTTGGCATTGGATTCACCTTGCTGCGCTTGCATAGCGCCAGCGACTCCGGTGCTGCACTAAAGTCCGTCGCTATCGCCATGCGCATACCGCTAGCGGTTGTCGATGTCGAGGATGACGAAGCGCGGCAGCTTTATGGCCGCGATCTGGCGCTGATCCGACCGGATCAGCATGTTTGCTGGAGAGGCAATCGCCTGCCTGGCGATTGCCTGGCGTTGATGCGGCAGGTGACCGGGCATTAACGTACCTGCGTCATACGTCACCCACCGCACCACAGCTGCCTCAGTCCAGAACAACCGCTGCCAGCGCTACGGCCAGGCCCGCCGGGATACCCAGACGAGTGAAGGCATCTGGCCGACCTTCCAGCACCACTTCGACTGGCACAGAAGCGCGTTCCAGCATCCGGCCAGTGAGCGAGCCAGTAAACCAGCGCAGCAGATTGTTCTTGCGTACGCTACCCATGACGATGCGCTCGCAACCCAAACGCTGCGCTGTCGCCATTATGGCGGCACTGGTATCAAGGGCACGGACTACATGCGGCTCGAAGGCAATGCCCTGTGTGGCGAGTAATCGGCGCGCCTGTGCAAATGCCTTTTGAGCACTTGCCCCAGCATTGCGCGCCAGTGCAGGCTTGCTGAGAAAGCGTGCCGCATGACGATGAAGCTTTGGCGATACATGTAGCAAATGCACCTTGACGCGCGGCTGTCCAGCGTACTGTTGAACAACATGCCGAAGCGCTGCATGGGCTTGGGCGGAGTCATTCATGGGTAGCAGGATGTGCCGCTGGTCGCTTGAAATCAGGTGATTCTGTTGGTCACCGTTGGCAACATCGCTCGGGACAGCGGATGCACTATCGGATGTCATCATTACAGGCTCCTTGCTGGGGTGGATAACGTTTGAATCCATTGCCACATCGTTAGCAGCAACAGGGGTTGATGAAGCGCGATCGTGGCCTGTCTTCTTGCGCCAGGCGCCCAGACCCAGCGTCAGCGCGATCACGCCTGCGCTGAACACCCAGGCCGATATGCCATCGACATGGATCCAGGTTTTCAGCAGCGGCTCGGACAGAATCATCTTGGCGGCAGTCCAGGCAAGAATCGCTGAACCAGCCTGTACGATGACCGGGAAACGTTCCACCCAGTGCAAGACCACCGTGCTGCCCCACACCACAATGGGAATGCTGATCAGCAGGCCCAGCGCAACCAGCAAGAAGCTACCGTGCGCTGCACCGGCTACCGCCAGCACGTTGTCCAGACCCATCACGGCATCGGCAATAACGATGGTTTTCATCGCAGTCCAGAAGCCTGCAGCACTGACTTTGTGTTCTTCCGATCCAGAGCTATCCGGTCGCAACAGCTTGACCGCGATCCACACCAACAGCACGCCCCCGGCCAACAACAGCCCAGGAATCTTCAACAGCCACACCACCGCTACTGTCATCAGGGTACGAACGCCAATCGCTCCCACGGTGCCCCATAGGATGGCCTTGCGCTGCAGATGTGCCGGAAGGCTACGCGCCGCCAAGGCTATGACAATGGCGTTGTCACCGGCCAGAACCAGGTCAATCAAAATAATCGCCCCAAGCGCTGCCAGAAACTCAGTCGAAAAGATTTCCATATGCACTCCCCTGTTATGCCGGTTGAACAAGCAAACGCGAGAACAATGGCCAGGAGATGGGGACGGTGCGCAACACCATGGCCAGCTCTGAAGCCGCCAAGGTCTCGCTTGCAGCGCGTGCCTTGTTGGCATTTGTGCTGCCGACAGGTCCGGGGATTTCTCCCGTATTGACGAACCTGGCGCGGAAAGCTACTCCCCTTGTGTCACTTGCCGGTTGCCTGTGGGCAGCCAGAAGCGACAGAACGATCGAATCTTATATTCATTTTTTTAGATTCGTCAAGTCTTTTCATCTATTTATTTAATTTTTTACAAGCCTTTGATTTTATTACGTTTTTCCAATTAAGTGCCGTATCTAAGTGCCGTGTCTCTGCAAATGACGCTGCAAAACTGCAGCATGCTGCGCCCGCAATCGCGGCGCCTCGGCCAGCAGAAAATCCTTGAACGCCTGCGCTACGACCGAAAGACGACGCTGCGCGGGACTGGCCAGATACCACTGGCTACGCACCGGAAAGCCCTCGACATCCAATACGCAAAGATGGTCCAGCGCGGGATCCACATCCAGCGCATGCGCCGAAATCGCCGAGATGCCCAGGCCCGCTGCCACGCAATGCTTGATGGCCTCGTTGCTGGCCAACTCCATACGGATATCGGGCGTCAACCCGCGCGACGCGAAAAAGCGCAACACGACTTCACGCGCACCGGAGCCTGGTTCTCGCAAGATCAAACGCTCCAGCGCCAGCCGTGCCGGCGTAATGCCCTTGACGCCGATCAGTGCATGCCCTGCCGGGGCCACCACCACCAGTTCGTTTTCCAGGAACGGAAAACTCTCGCAAGGCTCCTGCTCGGGTGGTGCCACCAAGATGTACAGATCATCCTGGGCCTCGCGCATGCGCTGCAACAAAACACCACGACTGGCCAACTCCATACGCACATCAATCTCAGGATACTGGGCGCAGAACAGTCCCAGCAGGTCTGGCACCACATATTTGGCAGTCGATGCCACCGCCAGACGCAACAGACCCCGCTTGAGCCCGCGCAGGTCGCCTACGCGCATTTCGAAGCGTCCCCAGACGTCAAACATTTCCTGAGCCGTCGCGTACAGCTCGCGCCCCGCCTCGGTCAAGGCGATCGAGCGACCCGCCGGATCGAACAGCGGCAACCCGATTTCATCGGCCAGCAGTTTGATCTGCGTCGATACCGTCGACTGCGACAGCGACAACTCCTGCGCCGCCTTGGTAACGCTCAGTCGACGCGCCACGCATTCGAAGACGCGCAATTGATGGGGGGTGAATTTCATATCGGCCTGGTTCGAAATAAATATCGTATTTTATCTATGCTTAGCGACTAACCCAGCTAAATTCACACCCAGGCTCGACGCAGCGCTAGGGCGAGTATTTCTCGCTACACTGCGCACCGGCCAAATTCATCAAGTAGCAAAGATTTATTGCAAACCCGGCAAAGGATTCCCTGCCCATGAGCACGACCGCGACACCGCACGCATCAGCCGTTCCGCAACTGGTGGTTGCCCCGCTCACCCCGTTCACCGCGCAAGGTGAGGTGGATGAAGCGGCGCTGTCAAAAGAACTCGATTACATCGTCGACGACTGCAAGGCCACCATGGTCGTGGCCGCCGGCGTCGAGGCGCAGGAATACACCTACCTCGACATGCCAGCACGCAAGGCCCTGATCAAGACCACCATCGATCTGGTCGGCAAACGCTGCCCGGTGATGGCTGGCATCTCCCACCCATCATTTCGTACCGCCATCGCACTGGCCGAATACGCCCAGCAATGCGGTGCCAGCGCGGTGCAGATGCTGGCGCCGCAGCGCCCCTTTGGCGGCCCGCCCAGCGATCGCGATCTGGTCACGCTGTTCGAAGCCGTGGCCAAGGAAGTTGCACTGCCCATCACGCTCTATATCAACCCCGGCCCGGGTGCCGATGTGTCGGTGCCGGCAACGATTGCGATTGCCAAAATCGATGGTGTGAAATACATCAAGGAGAGCTCGCGTGATCTGAATCGTGTCGGAAGGCTGGTGTTCGAAGTCGACAAAGCTGGCCATGCACGCTACTTCACCACCATGCAGATGCTGCTGGCGACACTGGAACTGGGCGGGTCGGGTGCCACCATGCCACCGCCGGGCTGCGAGATCGCACGTCATCTGATAGATGCCTTTGTCGCTGGCGACCTGACACGCGCCGCCGCCATTCAGCAGCAATTCGCGTTGTTCCCGGCACGCTGGATGGGCCGCGGCCTGACACCGACGATGAAGGCCGCCATGCAACTGATCGGATTACCGGTCGGTGGCATGTACCCGCCCTACGCCGGACTGGACCAGGATGAAATCCAGTCCTTGCGCAACCAACTCAAGACCACCGTTCTCTCACCAAGGATAGCCTGACCATGCTGACCATCAAGCGACTCTCCATTGACGAAGCCCAGATTCTGATCGAGGGCTCCATCCTCAAATCGAACGAGATCGGCGTGCCGATGTGTATCGCTGTCACCGACGAATCCGGGCATCTGATCCGCTTCGACCGCATGGATGGCGGCAAGGTGTCGAGCATCTCGATTGCCGTGGACAAGGCCTTCACCGGCGCGGTGGCACGACGCGGCACGCATGTCTACAACCAGCTGTGCGTGCCCGGTCAGCCGACCTTTGGCATCCATGTCACCAACGGCGGACATTTCAGCGTCATCGGTGGCGGACTACCCGTCACGGTCGATGGCGAGATCGTCGGCGGCGTGGGTATCAGCTCCGGCACCGCAGAGCAGGATCAGGTAGTGGCCGAAGCGGCGGTAGCGTATTTCCATCAGCGCACCGGCACCAATGCCTGAACGGGTAGCGCGGATTGAAAATCCGCGTGTAGGTGGTTTGATTTTGCCCTGGGCCACCAAACTCAAATAATGCTCTGCTTCGTGCGGGACATTTTCTTTCGTTGAACGGATGAAGCTGCAACTTGACAAAGCGTACGCTTTTGCGTACTGTCTCCAAGAGGAGTGAAATCATGACCACACTAACTGCCAGTGAAGCACGCGCGGGCCTGTATCGCTTAATCGATCAAACGGCGGAAACGCATAAGCCAGTGCTTATTTCAGGCAAGCGCAGTAACGCTGTATTAATTTCTGAAGAGGACTGGAGTGCGATTCAGGAAACGCTCTATCTATTGACCATTCCAGGAATGCGTGAATCGATTAAAGAATCGATGGCTGAGCCTTTAGCGAAAAGCAAAAGGACATTGAAGTGGTAACTTGGAATTTAGCCTACTCCAAGTTTGCTCTTAAAGACTCCAAAAAACTCTCTGCCGCTGGATTAAAAGATAAAGCACAGGTCTTACTAGGTTTATTGGAAGTTGATCCTTTTCAAAATCCACCGCCCTATGAAAAGTTGGTGGGAGATTTAAAGGGCGTGTACGCGCGCAGAATCAACATTCAACATCGTTTGGTTTATGAAGTTTTTCGTAAAGAGAAGACAGTTCGCGTTTTGAGAATGTGGAGTCATTACGAGTAAAGCGGGCATCAGTCTGGTTGCGGGTTCAATCCGTTGCCGCTCAACGCACCGGGAAATATTTTTCCAGCCAGTCGCGAATCACCGTCCACACCCGCAAATTGGTGGAAGCGAACATGAAGTGGTCAGTCTCAGCGAACAGGTGCAGATCGCACGGCTGGCCGGCCAGCTTGAACATGGCAATCGACTGCTCGGTCGGCGTGACCTGATCTGCGGATGAATGCAGCAACAGCACCGGTCGCGGCGCGATATTGGCAATCACCTCCTCGGCCTTGAAATCGAACATGCTCTGGGCCGTTTCTGCCGGGAACATATCAACCGACTTCTCGATCAGGTGACGGCGCAGGTTGCCGGGTACGGGCACGATTTCATCGCGCGGCACCATCAACGATTTGCCGGTGCGGGCAAGATGCTCGCGCCCCTGCTCCAGCATGGCGGTGAACTTGGCCCACATCTCGGGCGTCGGATGCTGGCCGCGAAACTTGCGCTCGCCATGGCCCCAGCCACCGGAGGACACCACCGCCGCGACACGCGGGTCGACGCCACCGGTATAGACCGCCACTGCCGCACCAAAGGAAGAGCCCAGCACCGCCACTCTTGCACCATCAACCGACGGGTGCGCCGCCAGCAGATCAAGCGCCCGGCGCGTGTCGTCCACCTGCTCCAGGCAGATCACGCGGCCGAATTCGCCTTCACTATCGCCACAGCCACGCATGTCAAAGCGCATCGTCACATAACCCATGTCGCACAGCGTGGTGCAGGGGCCAACCACGTTGGCCGCATTCTTGGTGCTGCCAAAACCATGCAGCACGATAAACGCCGGGCGTTTTTCACCGGCTTTCAGATCCTTCGGCAAATGAATCACGCCCTGAAGCTTGAGCCCGGCGGATTGAAACTCGACTGCTTGTTCCATGCGATTTCCTTGTGTTGAATGCGACGCTGCAAATTGCCATTTCTAGCTGCGACTGCGAGCTGCGACTACGGGCGGCGATTATGGCGCAGGCTGCATGGTAAATTCTGCGCCCTGCCCGTTTCACCCCCATCCACCAGCAAGCAAAGACCACGGCCGTGACCACAACTCGTTTCGACAATTTCCGCCTTGGCTTGTTATGGGTCGCAGGCATGCTGCTCAGCAGCGGCATCCTGGCCCAGGACTACCCCAGCAAGCCGATTCGCCTCGTGGTGCCGAACGCGCCCGGTGGTGCGACTGATGTCGCGGCGCGACTGGTGGCACCGCGCATGGCAGAAATCCTCGGTCAGCCGATGGTGGTGGAAAACCGCACCGGTGCTGGCGCTGTCACCGGCACCAACCTGGTGGCGCAAGCCCCGGCCGATGGCTACACCCTGATCATGGTGTTCGACAGCTTCACCATGAATCCCTTCCTCTACAAGAACGTGCAATTCGATCCGGTGCGCGATTTCATTCCGATAACCCTGGTCGTGCGCAACCCCCAGTTGATCGCCGCCCACCCTTCACTGGGCGTCAAAAATATCAATGAATTCATAAAGTTAGCGAAGGCTCGCGGGTCGAAGCTCGACTTCGCCACGGCCGGCGCCGGCACCTCCAGCGGCTTGACGCTGGAGCTGCTGAAAATGACCGCTGGGCTGGACTCGACTGCCGTGCATTACAAGGGGGGCGCGCCCGTAGTGAACGACTTGCTGGGTGGACAGGTACCCGTCACGGTCATCACCATGGGTGTGGTGATCCAGCATGTACGTGCCGGCAAACTGGTGCCGATTGCCGTCACCTCGATCAAGCGCTCGCCCTTGCTGCCGGATGTACCGACCGTGGGCGAGGCCCTGCCGGGCTTTGAAGCGCAGTCCTGGGTCGGTCTCCTGGCCCCCGCCGGTACGCCACGTCCGGTGGTCGACAAGTTGCATGCCAACCTGGCGCGCATCTTGGCCACGCCAGATATACGCGAGAAGTTCGAGAGCCAGGGCGCTGAAGTGGTGGCCGGTGGAACCGAAGCCTTCGCCGCCTGGATACGGGCCGAATCCGCGCGCTGGGGCAAGGTGATCCGCGAACGCAACATCAAGCTCGATTAACCCGCAAGCCAATTCCGACCAACACCGCCATGACAGCCCCCTCTCCCGTGGACAAGCCCAATAACCAAATGCGCCCGCTGCCACGCTGGATCTTCGCCAGTCGCTGGCTGCAGGCGCCGCTGTATGTCGGACTGATCGTGGCCCAAGCCATCTATGTGCTGCAGTTCTGGCGCGAGCTGGTGCATCTGATCGAGCTGATTGGCATCCGCAATATTGCCGAAGCCGAGATCATGCTCATTGTGCTGGGCCTGATCGACGTGGTGATGATCTCCAACCTGCTGGTGATGGTGATCGTCGGTGGCTGGGAAACCTTCGTCTCACGCATGGATCTGGAGCATCACCCGGATCAGCCGGAGTGGCTGTCGCATGTCAACGCCGGCGTGCTCAAGGTCAAGCTTGGTACGGCCATCATCGGCATCTCGTCGATCCATCTGCTCAAGACCTTCATCAATGCCCAGAACTACGATGAAAAAACCATGCTGTGGCAAACCATCATCCATTTGGTGTTCGTGGTCTCGGCCATGGCACTGGCCTGGACTGAAAAAATGAACCAGGCCATGCATGGCCCGCATTACAGCGGCAATCCGTAATAGCCGCTAAATCAACGCGCACTGTTCCATCAACCAACCCCAACGAGCCAGCGCATGAGCGTGATCAAGCAAGAAGACCTGATCCAATCCGTCGCCGATGCATTGCAGTTCATCAGCTACTACCATCCCAAGGATTTCATCCAGCATCTGGCGCGTGCCTGGGAGCGCGAACAATCGCCCGCCGCCAAGGATGCCATTGCGCAGATCCTCACCAACTCGCGCATGTGTGCCGAGGGCCATCGGCCGATCTGCCAGGACACCGGCATCGTCAACGTATTCCTGAAGGTTGGCATGAACGTGCGCTGGGAGGGCTTCAAGGGCTCGGTCACCGATGCCATCAATGAAGGCGTGCATCGTGCCTACACCCATCCCGACAATGTGCTGCGCGGCTCGGTTTTGTCGGACCCCTTGTTCAGTCGCAAGAACACCCAGGACAACACGCCAGCCGTGGTGCATATGCAGCTGGTGCCCGGCGATACGCTGGAGGTGACGGTGGCAGCCAAGGTTGGCGGCTCGGAGAACAAATCCAAGTTCGTCATGCTCAATCCTTCCGACTCACTGGTGGACTGGGTACTCAAGACCGTGCCGACCATGGGCGCTGGCTGGTGCCCGCCCGGCATGCTGGGCATCGGTGTGGGCGGTACGGCCGAGAAAGCCATGCTGCTGGCCAAAGAGTCGCTGATGGAGCCGCTGGACATGCACGAGCTGCTGGCACGCGGCCCCAACAGCAAGCTGGAGGAACTGCGTATCGAGCTCTATACCAAGGTCAATGCCCTGGGCATCGGCGCGCAGGGCCTGGGTGGCCTGTCGACGGTGCTGGATGTGAAGATCAGCGATTACCCGACCCACGCCGCATCCAAGCCGGTGGCCATGATTCCCAACTGCGCCGCCACCCGCCATGTGCATTTCGTACTCGATGGCTCCGGTCCGGCCGAGCTCGAGCCGCCCTCGCTGGACGACTGGCCGAGCGTGGGCTGGACTGCTTCTGCTGCTGCCAAGCGCGTCAACCTCGATACGCTCACGCGCGAAGAAGTCGGCACCTGGAAGCCGGGTGACATCCTGCTGCTCAACGGACGCATGCTGACCGGTCGCGATGCCGCGCACAAACGCATCGAGGACATGCTGGCCAAGGGCGAAACCGTACCAGCCGACTTCACCAATCGCGTCATTTATTACGTCGGCCCGGTCGACCCGGTGCGCGAGGAAGTGGTCGGACCCGCCGGCCCGACCACCGCCACCCGCATGGACAAGTTCACCGAGATGATGCTGGCCAAGACCGGTCTTATCGGCATGATCGGCAAGGCCGAGCGCGGACCGGTGGCGATCGAGGCCATCAAGAAACACAAGGCGGCCTATCTCATGGCCGTGGGTGGTGCGGCCTATCTGGTGGCCAAGGCAATCCGCAAGCAAAAAACCATCGCCTTTGGTGATCTGGGCATGGAAGCGATCTATGAATTCGAGGTCAAGGACATGCCAGTGACAGTGGCCGTGGATGCACAGGGTGTGTCGGTACACAACACCGGTCCGGCTGAATGGCAGCAACGCATTCGCGAATTCAAGATTCCGGTGAACGTGGCGTAACAGCATCGATCGCTAGAACTTGGCCACACCTGGAGGGGGACGGCATGCAACAAGTGCAACACGGTAACCAAGTTGGGTTTTCTACCCGGCTGATCGCAAGCAAACTGAATCGAGCACTGCTGGCATTGCTGGCATTGCTGCTGAGCAGCATGTCGGCAGGCTTGTCGGCGCAGGCACAGGCCCAGACGCAACCAGCGGGCGGCAACTGGCCGAACAAACCGGTGCGGCTAATCGTGCCGTTTGGCAGCGGCGGCCCGGACTCTCTGGCGCGCATTCTCTCAGCGCAGTTGGCGCAGCAAACCGGCCAGCCCTGGCTGGTGGAAAACCGTGCCGGGGCCAACGGCATCCTCGGTGCCGAGTTGGTGGCGAAGTCGGCGCCGGATGGCTACACACTCATGGTGACCTCCTCGGGTTTTGTCATCAGCCCGGCCATGTACAAGAAGCTGCCGTTTGACACCGAGAAAGACTTCACGCCGGTCACGAGTCTGGTGTCGCTGGGCGGGGTGTTCCTGGTGGTGAATGCGAGCGTGCCGGTGCAGAACCTGGCCGAACTGATCGCCCTGGCAAAAAAGCCCGGCAACAAACTGGCCTATGGCTCGCCCGGCATTGGCAACACGCTGCATCTTGCGGGTGAGGTGTTCAATCAGCGCGCTGGCACCAGTCTTTTGCATGTTCCCTATAAGGGTGCCGGGCTGGCGGCTGCGGCGGTGTTGGGCGGTGAAATCCCGATGATGTTCTCTACCCCGCCGGCGGTAATGAATCAGATTCGCGCCGGCAAACTGCGCGCATTGGCCTATAGCAAAGCAACACGCCATCCGGTTGCGCCGGACGTGCCCACCACCGCCGAGGCTGGCTTGGGGAGCTATCAATTCGATGGCGGCTGGTTCGCCATGTTTGGTCCGGCCAATATGCCGGCCGATCTGCTGGGGCGCGTCTACAACGAAGTGCGCAGCGCCATGGTCAATCCGTCCACACGCGAGCGGATCGCTGCGCTGGGGGTGGAGCCGGTCGCCAACCCGCCGGCAGAGTTTCGCCGCGAAGTCAGCAACAACATCCGCGAGTTCGCTGAGATCGCGCGTGCCGCCGGCATACAGCCGGAATAAGAGCCAACCCCAACGACGCATCGCAGTACCGTTTTCCTTCAACAGCAGCACCGCAACAGAAAGTAAAGAACCGCCATGGATTTCGGCCTCAGCGAAGAACAGACCCTGCTGCAAGACAGCGTGCGCAAGATGATGGACAAGGTCGCCACGCCCGATTACATCCGGCGCCTGGACAAAGAGCAGGCCTATCCCTACGAGCTGTATCAGTCCTGGGTCGACCTCGGCCTGCTGGCCCTGCCCTTCCCCGAGGCCTATGGTGGTCTGGGGGGCAGCGTCATGGACATGGTGATCCTGGCCGAGGAAATCTCGCGCAAGAGTGCCGACTTCTACATGGCCTATGCCGGCAGCGTGTTCTGCGGTCTGAATGTGGCGCGCAAAGGCTCCGAGGAACAAAAGAAATTCTGGCTGCCCAAGCTGCTCTCGGGTGAAGTGCGCTTTTCAATTTCCATGTCCGAGCCGGATGCCGGCACCGACATCGGCGCCATGCGAACCACGGCGGTGCGCGACGGCGACCACTATGTGATCAATGGCCAGAAGCTCTGGTCGACTGGCTCGGGCGCCAAGAACACCGTCATCAACCTGTACGTGCGTACTGATCCCAAGGCCAATATCCGTCAGGGCATGTCACTGTTCCTGGTCGATAACGACACCCCGGGCTTGAAGCTGCGCAAGCTCGACATGCTGGGCCGGCGTTGCACCGGTACCTATGAAATCTTTCTCGACAATGTGCGGGTACCCGCCGACCGGCTGGTAGGCACCGAGAACGCGGGCTGGGATGTGGTGCTCTCAGGCTTGCAGGTCGAGCGCATCACCTCGGCCGCCGGCAATGTCGGTGCTGCCCAGGCTGCGCTCGACCTGGCGGTCGACTACGCCCGCGAGCGCAAGCAGTTCGGTCGCCCCATTGGCAGCAATCAGGCCATCGGTCACATGCTGGCCGATCTGGCCACCGAGGTGGAAGCAGCCCGCACCCTGACCTGGCGTGCCGCCTGGCTGGTGTCGCAGGGCAAGGATGCCTTGCGCGAGATTTCCATGGCCAAGCTGCTGTCCTCGGAAACCTATGTCAAGGTGGCCAACCAGGGCATGCAGGTGTTCGGTGCGTTTGGCTACAACATGGAATACGACATGCAGCGCCACTATCGCGATGCCCGCTCCTCCACCATTGCCGCTGGCACCTCACAGGTACAGCGCAATGTCATCGCCGGACTGATGGGCCTAAAACCTCAATAAAATCAATAACTTATTGAGGTTTTACCCCGGCCAGCCTGATCAGCCGGCCGGCCAGTTCACGATCCACCTTGAGAAAGGCAGCGAAGTCCTCGGGCGAACCACCGCGTGGTTCGATCGAGGCCGCCGCCATGAAGCGCTCGACAAAGCCGGGCTGGGCGATCTGACGATTGATCTCGGCGTTGAGCCGGGTGATCACCTCGCGCGGCGTATTGGCCGGTGCGAACAAGCCGACCCAGCCACGGAAGTCGAGGTCGTAGCCCAGCTCGCTGAATGAGGGCGCATCCGGCAGACCGGCGAAGCGCCGCGCGCCGATGGTGCCCAGGGCTTTGATCTTGCCCGCCTTGACGTGCGGCGCCAGCATGCCCGAGGCATTCAGCAGCACATGGGCCTCGCCCCGCAATACCGCATTGAAGGCCTGCTCCGAGGTCTTGTAGGGCACCTCGCGAAAGCGCACACCGAAGCTGTTCTCGGCCCAGGCGCGATACAGATCGGAGAAGCTGCCCGAGCCCCAGGTGGCCCAGACAACGCTGTCGGGCTTGCTGCGCGCCTGCTCGATCAGCTCGCGCAGAGTGTTGGCTGGCTGATCCGCTGCACCGACGATGGAGGCGGCAATCACCCCGACATTCACCACGGGCGAAAAGTCACGCTGCGGGTCATACGGCAGCTTGCTGTAGAAATAAGGATTGAGCGAAATCGGCGCACCCTGGGTGAAGCACAGCACATGACCATCCGGTGCTGCCTTGGCCAGCGCCTCCATGGCGATGATGCCGTTGGCGCCAACGCGGTTCTCCACCACGAAGGCCTGGCCAAACACCTGCGTCAGCGGCTGCGACAAGGCGCGCGCGACGATGTCCGGCGGTGCACCGGCGCCATTCGGAATCAACAAGCGCACCGGCTTGTTCGGCCAGCCCTGCGCCAGCAGCGGCGTGCTGCGAACAAGACCGGCAAGCGCCAGAAAAAAACACAGCGCAAGGCCATACCAATGCAATTTCACACGCATAGCAACTCCCCCCTTCATGCTCACAGCGATGCACGCAAGCGCGCGGTTGCCGCCTCGTCCACCGTGCCATCCCCATACAGCGCCACGGCGTAGGTGTCGCGCGCGCGCTCGACACTGACATAACCCTGGCGCACGTCATCCGCCACCCGCTGCGGTTCGCGCAACTGCGGCGCACCCCAGCCACCACCACCACCGGCATGCACGCCAAAACCATCGCCGGCACGCATGCGATGACCATAGACCTTGCCATTGGGCAGATCGTCATGCCATACACCATCCTTGCGCAGCGATACCCGGTTGGCCGCCGCGGCATGTCCACCGGCCAGGCCCCAGGGCGGGCACTGCGTGCGTTCGATACGGATGTTCAGATTCATCGGTGCGCGGGCGATCACCACCTTGTCCAGGCCCAGACCACCGCGCCAGCGGCCGGCGCCACCGGAGTCCTGGCGCAGCGCATGGCGCTCGAACAGGATCGGGAACTTGGCTTCGATCTGCTCGCACGGGCTGTTATGCGTGTCGCCATCATTCAGGCATACCACCGCGCTCACGCCATCTTCATTGTGCTTGGCGCCCCAGCCACCGCCCGAGGGGCCGAACTCGCCGATGTAGAAGCGCCCATCGCGCGGCGAGATGCCGTTGTACTGCGCCACCATCAGGTCGGCATGATGGGCGGCAATGGTGCGCTCGGGAATGGCCTGCTCCATGGCCTTGAAAATGGCATCGACCACGGTCATCGGAAAACTCATCCAGACCCGCATCGCTGCCGGCTTGACGGCGCTGACGACAGTGGCCTCGCCCAGCTTCACCTGCAGCGCCCGAAAGCTGCCCTCATTGATCGGATAGTCGGTGGGCGAGGTCAGGCACTTGTAGGCCACCTGAGCGCAGCCATAGCCTGTGGTGGCACCGGAGTTGAAGCCGCCGCGCACCTGCGGCGAGATATCACTCAGGTCGACGGTCATGCTGTCGCCCTGTTTGATCACCCGCACCTTGATCGGTATCGGCTTGCCGAGATCGACACTGTCGTCGTCCATGAAGGCTTCGGCTTCATACACGCCATCAGGAATGCTGCGGGTGCGGGCCCGCGCCGCACGCTCGGACTGCTGCATGATGTTGCTGATGGCCGACAGCACCGGCGCACGACCATAGCGCTCGAGCAGTGCCAGAAAGCCGCGTTCACCGGTTTTCAGCGCAGTGATCTGCGCCCGCAGATCACCCATGGCGCGATCCGGAATGCGCACATTGGTACGTATCAGGCGCACCAGATCCTCGTTCACCACACCGGCCTTCTGGTACTTCACGATCGGGATCTGTATTCCCTCGGAATAGATATCGGTCGTCACGCCGCCGAGCTGGCCACCGACATCCGGCCAGTGCGCCATGCAGCAGGCCCAGCCACTGAGTACGCCCTGATGAAAAATCGGCAGACTGAAGGTGAAGTGATTGAGATGACTGCCGGTGGTGTAGGCATCATTGGTGACCAGAATGTCACCCGGTTGCAATCCCTTCAGTCCGAAGTGACGCAGCTTGGCACGCACGGTTTCGGCCATGCCGCGAATGAACATCGGCAGACCAAGACCGATGGAGATCGTGTCGCCATCGGCGGTGTACAGGCCGACCGTGAAGTCGAGCGCCTCGTACACGATCATGTTGTAGGCGGTGCGCATGAGGTTGGTCTTCATGTCCTCGGTCACCGCCAGCACACCATTGCGAATGATTTCGGTCAGCACCGCATCGGCCTGGGCGCTTGCGCCAGGCACTCGCTTCACCGGCGCACGCCGGCGGCGCGAATCGGCGCTAGCAGCAGCGCGCGAATCAGCGCCAGCGGCAGCGCGAGAAATTCTCGTAAGCCTTTGTTTTGATTGACTTTTTTTAGACATCATCCGCCTCCTCGCGGATTCATCTCCAGGGACAGGGCAAAGCCCCGCGGCTTCACTCCCTGATCAAGCGCTCTTCCGGGGGGGCGATCTCCGACACCAGGTCGCGGATCAGCGTCTTGTTGCCCAATGGTGCCAGATGCATTTCGCCTGGCACCAGGCGTGCGGTGCAGGCATAGATGACCTTACCATCGAGCTGCATCATGCATTCCTTGCAGGCATTGGCGTTGATGCAGGAGTAACGGAACGCCAGACTGGGATCGACATGGGCCCGCACCCAGCGCAAACCATCGAGCACCGATTGCCCGGGCTCGAACGGCACGGCATAGCGAACCACTTGCGCTGCATCGTCTGGCCCGCCGCGCTGCACCAGCAGCTGCGCCACGCCCTGCGCTTCGGGCTCACCGGCCTTGCTCTTGATCACGCGCTGATCGCTCATGCTGCCTCCACCACGGGCTCATGCCGCAACTGCAGTTGGTCGTCATGCAGACGCATGACCTGATTTACGGTCCATGTTTCCAGCAAGCCAGGGAAGTCCTCACGCTGATGCGCGCCCCGGCTCTCCTGACGTGCCAAGGCAGCGGTGGTCACCGCCTGGGCCGATAGCAACATGGCGCGCAGGTCATACCAGTCCATGCGCTGTGCGTCCCAACCTCCACCATGCCCGAACGGCCGCTCACCCAGTTGCTG
>CAIPUP010000381.1 GCA_903868285.1 uncultured beta proteobacterium | reverse complement strand
TATCCAGGTGCAGCTGTTCGAGTAGATGAGACGTCAGCACCTCCAGTGTTGGATAGTCGAAGAGCAGCGTGGAATGCAGTTTCACATCGAGCTCTTTCTGCAGCTTGTTGCGCAGCTCGACCGTCATCAGAGAGTCCAGTCCCAGGTCAAAAAAGCGGGCGTGCGGTCCTATCGTGGAACCGCTCCGCAGCCCCAGTACACCGGCTAGCTCCTGCTGCAGATAGCCTTCCATGCGCGTCGCACGCTGGTCTGCCGCCAGCCCAGCCAGCTCCACGCGCAGCCCAAGTGGCCGGCTCGTCGCGATCTCCGGCCGGCGCAGCCGAGGCAGCACCCCCACTTGGGCCACCGGCTGAGTTAGCAGGTGGCGGAAAATCTGCCTGCCTTGGCGCGGGGTGATCAGGCTCATTCCCTGGCGCTGCATCTGGCTGCGCAGTTGGGCTGCCATTCCAAGCTCAGCCCACGGACCCCAGTTGATGCTCAGCCCGGGCATGCCCTGGTTACGACGGGCCACCATCAGCCCGTCCAGGAAGCCGCTGGCAGCCGAATAGTTGCTCTGGCCAGGGCTCCCCACCAAGGAAGCAATGGATGAAAACGCGACAAAAAAATCCAGCTCGAGATGTTGGGACAGGAGGTGCAAATGCCAAGCGCCGTCTGCCTTGGGGCGCATGACCGCGGCAAAGCGCGCCGGAGTCTGTGTCGCCAGCATCCCATCGTCGATCACACCGGCAGCGTGTACGATGCCGCGCAGTGGCCCGAGGGCTGCAGCACGGTCGATGAGCGCGCGCGCTGCAGCTGCGTCAGCCACATCCGCCTGCACCACCTCCACCCGAACGCCGTCCAAAACCAGCTGAGAAAGCAGCGCACGCTGGGCTTCGGTCTTGACACCGGAGCGTCCAACCAGCACCAGCTGCCGGGCACCTGCTGCCGCCAACTCATGGGCGACCTGCAGCCCCAGCCCGCCAAGCCCACCGGTTACGACATAGCTTGCCTCCGGCGGCAAGACTAAGGGTTCGGGAAGCGCAAAGTCGACCACCAGCTTGCCTATATGGCCAGCCTGCTGCATCGTGCGCAGCGCAGCCACCACCTCACCCGCCGCAAAGGCTGTAACAGGCAGCGCACGCAGCTTCCCACTCTCCAGGTGGGAAACGATGGACGTCCACAGCCGGTGACATAGCATGCGATCCCGGGCAATCTCCTCACCTAAATCAAACACAAAATAGGCCACATCTGGCCGCTGCTGCTCTGCCTGTTCGGCGCTCCAGGCTCCGACCTTTCCGATCTCGACAAAGCGTCCGCCCTGCCCGAGCGCAGCGAAGCTGGCGGCAATGAAGTCACCGTTCAGACTGTTGAGCACCACGTCCACCCCGCAGCCGTCGGTCAGCGCACTCACTTGGCCAGCAAAGTCCAGCGTGCGCGAGTTGAGCACCTGCGCGACACCCTGCTGGCGCAGCACCTCCCACTTGCCTGGGCTGGCGGTCGCAATCACTTCAGCGCCCAGTAGGTGTGCAATCTGCACCGCTGCCTGGCCCACCCCACCCGCCGCCGCATGGATCAGCACCCGTTCCCCTGCCCGCAGCTGCGCCAGTTCGACCAGCGCGTACCAAGCGGTCAGATAGGCCAGCGGTAATGCCGCCGCCTTGAGGTCGCTTAGCCCTGCAGGAATCTTTGTCGCTGAATGCGCCGGCAGGCAGGTGTACGCCGCAAAAGCCCCCTCTGCACCCGCCACCCCCATAACCCTGTCACCGCCGGCAAAAGCAGTCACGCCTTCCCCGACCGCGACCACCACGCCGGCGCATTCAAGACCGAGCCCCACCTCATCGGGATGCTGAATGCCCAGCTTTCCAGCGTAGTAATCTCGCAGCACCCCAAGGCTGTTGAGCAGATCGCGCAGATTCACCCCCGCTGCGGTGACCCGCACTTCGACCTCACCTGGCCCGGGCTGGCGCCGCACCATCGGCACGTAGCGCAGTGCGTCGAGCGAGCCGTACTCGCTCAGCCGCAGCCGCATCGGCTGGCCGTCCGTGGACACATGGGGCGTTCCGGCATAGCGCTGCAGACTGGCCTGGTAGCGCTTGCCCCTGCGCCAGGCCACTTGTGCGCCGCTACTCTCGCCAGCTTGCACCTCCTGCACCAGCAGCAGGGCGTGTGCCGCCGCTGACTGGTTGCTCTCAAGGTCAACGAGCACGCAGTGCAGCCGCGGCTCCTCTTGCATCAACGTGCGGCCCAGCCCCCACAGGCTGCCGCCTGCTGCCATGACGGCTGGCCGCGCCGTGTCGCCGACAAGGCACTGCGTCCCTTGCGTCACAATCCAGACCCAAACGTCGAGTGTGGTCGCCAGTAGCGCCTGGCTTAACTGCAACAACTCGCTGCAGGATGCGAGCGCAGCAGCCGCAGCATCCTGCTCAACAACCTCAGCTACCTGATAGACCAGTCCCACAGACGTATGGCGTGCTGCGATCTGCTCCAACTGCGCAGTGATGGCTGTAAAGTCAGCGGCTGATGACAGAGTCTCGACCGGAGCCAACTCTTTCAGCCCGGCAGCCAGTTCGACACCCGCACCAGCCACCAGAAAGCATGAGGGTGGAGTGCGGGTCTGGACCGCAGGGGCTGACGGCTGCCAGACAATCGTCTGCAGCCACTCGCTACGCAGACCTCGCACGGTCTGGGCGGAGGCAGCCCGCATCTGGAAGCCTGAAATCGATAACACCAGCTCGCCCTGGTTGTCTAGCAGTTCGATATCCCAGGCGGGCTCGGTGTTGCTGGCTTGAGCGCTGCGCTGCTGCACATGGC
>CAIPUP010000380.1 GCA_903868285.1 uncultured beta proteobacterium | reverse complement strand
GGTCACACCCAGCCGCGGCGTATCGCCGCACGTGCCACCGCCAGCCGTATCGCGCAGGAATTGCAATGCGAGCTGGGTACGGCGGTGGGCTACAAGATCCGCTTCAATGATCGCACCAGTGCCAGCAGCTATATCAAGCTGATGACCGATGGCATCTTGCTGGCGGAAACCCAGACCGACCGTCTGCTGCAGGCTTACGACACCATCATCATCGACGAGGCGCATGAGCGCAGCCTCAACATCGATTTTCTGCTCGGTTATCTGCGGCAACTGGTGTGCGGCAATGGTCCGGGTCAGCCGCCACGCCGGCCGGACCTGAAAGTCATCATCACCTCGGCCACGCTCGATGCCGAACGTTTTGCGCGGCATTTTGCGTCGACTGCGGCGGATGCCTCGTCAGCCCAAGCCATGCCGGCACCGGTGATCGAAGTGTCCGGGCGTATGTATCCGGTGGAGGTGCGCTATCGCCCGCCGGCCGAGGACGAGGATGGTGATATCAACGATGCCATCGCCCAGGCGGTGGATGAGCTGGCGCGCGAAGGCGAGGGTGATGTGCTGGTGTTCCTGCCCGGTGAGCGCGAGATCCGCGAGGCGGCCGAGGTCTTGCGCAAACATCACCAGCAGACAGCGCGTGAGGCGCGTGAAATTCTGCCGCTGTTTGCACGCTTGTCGGTGCAGGAACAGCAGCGGGTGTTTGCGCCGCACAGCAGCCGGCGCATCGTGCTGGCCACCAATGTCGCCGAGACCTCGCTCACCGTGCCTGGCATTCGCTATGTGGTGGATGCTGGCCAGGCGCGCATCAAGCGCTACAGCTATCGCAACAAGGTCGAGCAGCTGCGTACCGAGCCGGTGTCGCAATCGGCGGCGCGTCAGCGTGCCGGACGCTGCGGCCGGGTGCAGGCCGGGGTCTGCATCCGCCTGTATGCGGAACAGGATTTTGAATCGCGGCCGTTGCATACCGATCCGGAGGTGCTGCGCTCATCGCTGGCCGGCGTGATCCTGCGCATGAAATCGCTGGGTCTGGGTGAGGTCGAGGCGTTTGCCTTCGTCGATGCGCCGGCGCCCAAGGCGGTGTCCGATGGCTATGCGCTGCTGTCCGAACTGGGTGCAGTCGAGGAGGACAGTCGCCAACTCACCGAGCTCGGCCGCCAGCTGGCGCGCCTGCCGCTCGACCCGCGCATCGGTCGCATGATTCTGGCGGCGCGCAGCGAGGGCGCGCTGGCCGAGGTGCTGGTGATCGCCTCGGCGCTGGCCTTGCAGGACCCGCGCGAGCGTCCGATGGAACGGGCCCAGACCGCCGATGCCGCGCACAAGCTGTTTGCGGATGAGCGCTCCGACTTTCTGTCCTATCTCAAACTGTGGCGTTTTTTTGAACAGGCACTGGCGCACAACTCGCAGCGCAAATTGCAGCGCCTGTGTCGCGATCACTTTCTGTCGTTCAACCGTATGCGGGAATGGCGCGACATTCACGCCCAGCTCAAGGAAATGGTGCAGGAGCTGGGCTGGCCGGTGCCGCCGGACGATGCCACGGCCGATCTGCAAACGCGCACGGTGCCGATACACCGTGCGCTCATGACCGGCCTGCTGGGCAATATCGGGCTCAAGAGCGAGGAGGGGCATTACCTGGGTGCGCGCGGCATCCGCTTCTGGATTCACCCCGGCTCGGGCATGCTGAAAAAAGCCGGGCGCTGGATCATGGCGGCCGAGTTGGTGGAGACCACGCGCCTGTATGCGCGCTGTGTCGCCAGCGTCGAGCCGCAATGGCTGGAGTCGCTCGGTTCGCATCTGTTGCGACGCAGCCAGGCCGAGCCGCATTGGGAAAAGCAGCGCGCCCAGGTGGTGGCGCTGGAGCGTGCCACGCTCTACGGCCTGCCGGTCTATACCGGGCGGCGGGTGCACTACGGACCGATGGACCCTGCCACCTCGCGCGAGATCTTCATCCGGCAGGCGCTGGTGGCTGGTGAGTGGGAGTCGCGTGCGCCGTTTTTCAGTCATAACCATCGACTTGTGCGCGAGATCGAGCATCTCGAGCACAAGTCGCGCCGGCCGGATGTGCTGGTGGATGAGGAGCTGATCTTTGCTTTCTACGACCATCGCCTCCCGCCCGATCTGCACAATGGTGCAGCCTTCGAAGCGTGGCGCAAACAGGCCGAGCTGAAAGACGATAAGTTATTGTTTTTAAACAAAAAAGATCTCATGCGCCATGAGGCAGCCGGGATCACCACGGCGCAGTTTCCGCATCAGCTGGAGATGGCCGGACGCACGCTGGCGGTGGAATACCGGCATGAGCCGGGCAGTCATCGCGATGGCATCACGCTCACCCTGCCGCTGATTGCGCTGAACCAGATCAGCGCCGCGCAAGTCGATTGGCTGGTGCCGGGACTGCGGCGCGAGAAGGTGATGGCACTGGCCAAGTCGCTGCCGCCACGACTGCGTCACCGGCTCGGGCCGCTGGCCGATTTCGCGGCGGCGTTTCTGGATGACGGGCCGGATGGCGGCGTGGACACCAGCATCAGCATGAGCGAGGCCATCGCACGCTGGGCGCGACGTGAACTGAACCTGGAGCTGCCACGCGACGGCTTTCGGCTGGAAGCGCTGCCACCGCACCTGCAGATGAATCTGCGGGTGCTGGATGAACATGGTCGTCAGCTCGGCTTCGGACGCAATCTGGCGCAGCTGCGCAGCGAGCTCGGTGGTGCGGCCGAACAACGCTTTGCCAGTCTGGCGGCGGTGCGCTCGCGCATCGTGGCCGACACTGCCCCCGCAGCGATACCCTCTGCGCCGACCGCGGCCACAGCCGTCACAGCAGCGGCTACCGCAAAGGGCAATGCAAATGCCGCCACACCCACAGCGGCCTCGGCCAGCGCAGCCGCGCCCAGCACGCAAGGGTGTTTTGGTGAGTGGAGTTTTGGCGAGCTGGCCGAGATCATGGAAATTCGTCATGGCGGGCAGACCCTGATCGGCTTTCCGGCTCTGGTGGATCAGGGTGAGGGCGTGACGCTGGAGGTGTTCGATGCCGAGGAGCGCGCGCAGCAGGCGCATCGTGCCGGACTGCGTCGGCTGTTCCTGATTCAGCTCAAGGAGCAGGTGCGCTTTATCGAAAAGAACCTGCCCGGTTTTACCCAGCTGGCGCTGCAGTACGCCAGTTTTGGTGATGCCGGCGAGCTGCGTACGCAGTTGTTGCAGGCGGCCTTCGACCGTGCCTGTCTGCAGCCGCCGTTGCCGCGCGATGCCGCGGCGTTCGAGGCGCGACTGGTCGAGGCGCGCAGCCGCGTCAGCCTGATTGCGCAGGAACTGGCGCGCTTGCTGGCAGCACTGCTGGTCGAGCACAACGCGCTGCGCAAGAAGCTCAAGGAACTGGCACGCGCCGCACCTGAAGTCTGTCGCGATATCGAGGAACAACTGACGCGCTTGCTGCCGCGCGGCTTTGTTTCGGCGCTGCCGTTCGAGCGTCTGACGCATTGCCCGCGCTATCTCAAGGCGGCGTTGTTGCGGCTGGAAAAATATCGTGATGATCCG
>CAIPUP010000379.1 GCA_903868285.1 uncultured beta proteobacterium | reverse complement strand
TCGCCCTTTGGCGATAGGCACCGATTTACAAAAGCGGGACAGCTCGCAATGGCTGTGGCAGCTCGTCAGACCTAGAACGATGATGGCCTACTTTTAATAGACAATCTAGGCTTCGATGCGCTAACGGACCTCGACAATGCCTGGGCCCCCGGCACACCGACATCCCCGACCATGAGCAAAAAAGTCTTCATTAAAACCTTCGGCTGCCAGATGAACGAGTACGACTCGGACAAAATGGCCGATGTCTTGCATGCAGCGCAAGGCTATGAGCCGACCAACAACGTCGATGACGCCGACCTGATCCTGTTCAACACCTGCTCGGTGCGGGAAAAAGCGCAGGAAAAAGTGTTTTCGGACCTTGGCCGCGTCAAGCATTTGAAGAAAAAGGGCGTGCTGATTGGCGTTGGCGGCTGCGTTGCCAGCCAGGAAGGGGCCGCCATCATTGCTCGGGCGCCTTATGTCGACGTGGTGTTCGGCCCGCAAACCCTGCACCGGCTGCCCCAACTGCTGAACGAGCGCCAGCGTCTGAACCAGTCGCAGGTGGACATAAGCTTCCCCGAGATCGAGAAGTTCGACCACCTGCCGCCGGCAAGGGTGGAAGGCGCTACCGCCTTCGTCAGCATCATGGAGGGCTGCTCCAAGTACTGCAGCTACTGCGTGGTGCCCTATACCCGCGGCGAAGAAGTGTCGCGCCCGTTTGAAGACGTGCTGGTGGAAGTGGCTGGCCTGGCCGACCAAGGCGTGAAAGAAGTTACGCTGCTGGGCCAAAACGTCAACGCCTGGCGTGCACCGATGGGCGACAGCCCAGAGACTGCCGACTTCGCCACCCTGCTGGCCTATGTGTCCGACATCCCCGGCATTGAGCGCATTCGCTACACCACCAGTCACCCCAATGAGTTCACCCCGGCGCTGATTGCCGCCTATGACAAGCTGCCCAAGCTGGTCAGCCACTTGCATCTGCCGGTGCAGCACGGCTCAGACCGCATCCTGATGGCCATGAAGCGCGGCTACACCGCCATGGAATACAAAAGCACGGTGCGCAAACTGCGAGCCATCCGGCCCGACATGGCGCTCAGCAGTGATTTCATCGTCGGTTTTCCCGGCGAGACCGATGACGACTTCAACAAGATGATGAAGCTGATTGACGATATCGGCTTCGACAACTCGTTCAGTTTTATCTTCAGCCCACGGCCCGGCACCCCGGCCGCCAATCTGGCAGATGAGACGCCGCATGAGGTCAAACTACGCCGCTTGCAGCACCTGCAGGGCGTGATCAACGCCAGCATCCGACGCATCAGCGACAGTCGGCTGGGTACGGTGCAGCGCATCCTGGTGGAAGGCGCCTCCAAGCGGGACGCCGCCGAGCTGATGGGTCGCACCGAATGCAACCGGGTGGTGAATTTTGTCGGCCAGCCTCGGCTAATTGGGCAATTGGTCGACGTGCGGATCACCGAAACCCGCAGCTACACCTTGCGCGGCGAGGTATTGACTCATGAATCAATGGCCGCCGTCCAGCAGCCGGCCTGAATGCCGTCAATTCAATTTCAATAGCAAACAAGCTATAGACGGCGTGGGCTAGAGGCCGATTTTTATAAAAAGAATCGCGCGTCTAGAACGGCATCCGGGGCATGCCTTTCATGCCGCCCATTCGCTTCATCATCTTCATCATCCCGCCGCCCTTCATTTTTTTCATCATGTCCTGCATCTGCTCGAATTCCTTGAGCATGCGGTTGACCTCTTGCACCTGCACGCCGGCACCGGTGGCGATGCGGCGTTTGCGTGTGGCCTTGATGATGTCGGGCTTGCTGCGCTCCAGC
>CAIPUP010000378.1 GCA_903868285.1 uncultured beta proteobacterium | reverse complement strand
GATACAGGCTGGATACCCATTCCCAGCCATTGCCGGCCATGTCCAGCACGCCATACGGACTGGCACCGGCCGGATGGGCATCGACCTCGGTCAGTTCGTTCCAGCCCTTGCCAAACCAGGCCAGGCGCGGCTCGGGCGCAGCATTGCCCCAGGGGTAACGCCGGCCATCATCACCGCGTGCAGCGCGCTCCCATTCGGCCTCGCTGGGCAGACGCTTGCCACGCCAGCGACAGTAGGCCAGCGCACCATGCCAGCTCGCCTCCACCACCGGATGCCGTGCATGACCGGCATCGGCCTGCCATTGAAGCTGCAACGGCCCCGGCTGCCGATGGATGCGGGCATCGTTGTCGTCATCGTCGTAGTAGCGCCGTCCGTCCGGTGCACGCGCACCACGGGCATTGAGGAACTGCGCGAAGTCGTGATTGGTGACCGGCAGGCGGTCGATGAGGAAGGCCGGCAGCCTTACCCGATGCGCCGGTCGTTCATCAGCCGGGCCGTCATCACTGCCCATGACAAAACTGCCAGCCGGGATGCGCAGCATCTCCGGTGCTGGCTGCGCGGCTGTTGCGATGCTGCTCAACAGACCGAGGCTTAGACCCAGAGATAGCAACGGGCTGCCTCGCAGCAGCCCGCCTGGCAATCGACAGACTGCGCCCACCGCTCAGACTGCGGCAGCCTTGCCTTCGCGATGCTTGGAGAGATCCAGCGCGACGTCGATGATCATGTCTTCCTGACCACCCACCATGCGCCGGCGACCCAGCTCGGCCAGGATTTCAAAGGTCGGGATGCCGTACTTGGCCGAGGCGCTTTCGGCATGACGCAGGAAGCTGGAGTAGACCCCGGCGTAACCCAGCGACAGCGTTTCGCGGTCGACGCGCACCGGACGATCCTGCAACGGACGCACCAGATCGTCGGCGGCCGACATGAGCTTTTGCAGATTGCAGCCATGTTCCCAGCCCAGACGGTCGAGCACGGCGATGAACACCTCCAGCGGGGTATTGCCGGCGCCCGCGCCCATGCCGGCAAGCGAGGCATCCACCCGGTGCGCGCCGTTTTCGACCGCGATGATGGAGTTGGCCACACCCAGCGACAGGTTGTGATGGCAATGAATACCGACCTCGGTTTCCGGCTTCAGCGCGTCGCGCATGAGCTTGGTTTTTTCAGCCACTTCATGCATCAGCAAGGCGCCACCCGAGTCGGTGACATAGACGCAGGTCGCGCCATAGGATTCCATCAGCTTGGCCTGACGCGCCAGTTCGGCGGCGGGAATCATGTGCGCCATCATCAGAAAGCCCACCGTGTCCATGCCCAGCTTGCGCGCATGTTCGATGTGCTGCTTGGAGATATCGGCTTCGGTGCAATGGGTGGCGATGCGCACAACGCGCGCACCGGCGCGATACGACTCTTCCAGATCATGCACGGTGCCGATACCGGGAATCAGCAGCGTAGCCACCTTGGCATGCTTGACGGCCTGGGCCACAGCCTCGATCCATTCGAAGTCGGTTTGCAGACCGAAACCATAGTTGAAGCTCGATCCGGCCAGTCCGTCGCCATGCGAGATTTCGATACTGTCGACCTTGGCCTCATCCAGCGCCTTGGCAATTGCGGTGACCTGCTCGATGGTGTACTGATGGCGGCGCGAATGCATGCCGTCGCGCAGCGTGACATCCGAGATGTAGATTTTCTTGGCGGGTTTCATGTGTTCACTCCTTGTTGCTAGCGTGTTTGACTGGGTTCAGCAAATTCAGGCTGCGGCTGCGAGCTTCTTGCTCACCGCCAGCTGATCGGCGGCGGCCATGGCAGCCGAGGTCATGATGTCCAGGTTGCCGGCGTAGTTGGGCAG
>CAIPUP010000377.1 GCA_903868285.1 uncultured beta proteobacterium | reverse complement strand
CGAATCCAGCGCCACCGGCTGCGTGCCGGGCTGGATGCTGCGCGCTTCGTCAAAGCGCTCGCTGCCGTTGTCAAACCCGAACAGATGAATCTTGTCGTAGCGGGCGCGACGCTGGCCCTGGTCATCGAACACCAGGCAGCTGTTACGCACCTTGTCCGGCGCATCACACCACAGCGGCAGCGTGCCGCCGATCAGCCACAGGCCATGACGAAGGGCGGCCTCGGCCAGAAACTGCTGTATCGGTCCGCTGCCATCGGCTTCACGCACCGCCACCTTGTCGCCGTCCTGGCGTCCCAGCAGACAGAAATACTCCGGCAAGGCCACCAGTTGCGCACCCGCTGCCGCGGCCTCAGCGATCAGTGCCTCGGCCCGCTGCAGATTGGCATCCACCTCGGGCGCTGACACCATCTGCAGCGCCGCGACACGAAAGCGCTGCAACGTCATTCGGCGGTCGCCCCCGAGAGCTTGATCAGGCGCGCCTTGAAGGCGATGTCGCGCTGGATGAAGGCGGCAAATTCCTCCGGCGTGCTCAGCACCGGATCCAATCCGCGCGATAGCAGCTGACGCTCACGGAACTCGGTATCAGCGAAGACCGTCACCACCTCGGCCCGCAGACGCTGGATCAGCTCGCGCGGCGTGCCACCGGTGGCAAACAACCCCATCCAGGCATTCGGATCGATGTCGGCAAAGCCGGCCTCGCGCAGCGTCGGCACCTCGGGCAACAGCGGCAGACGCTCGCTGCGTGTCACCGCCAGCGCACGCGCCCGTCCGGCGCGGATCAATCCGGTCCAGGTAGCGGCACTGGCGAGCGACATCTGCACTTCGCCGGCACCAATGGCGCGCACCACATCGGCCGGTCCCTTGTAAGGCACATGGGTGATGGCCACACCGGTCTGCGCCTTGAGCGCTTCGAACAGCAGATGCGGCTGACTACCCGCGCCCCAGGAGGCGTAGTTGAGCGGCCGGGCGCGCGCCTCGCTCACCAGCTGCTGCACGCTGGTAGCCGTGGTCAGGCCGGCACCGGGGTTGCCACCGCCTGCCGGCGTGCTGCTCACCACCAGCAACTGCGGCAGATTGATGAGCTGGGTCACTGGTGCCAGATCGCGTACCGGGTCATAGGGCAAGCGCTTGTACAGATGCAGGTTGCTGGTGACCGTGGCCTCGGTGGTGACCATCAGCGTGTAGCCATCTGCAGGGGCCTTGGCCACCACATCGGCGCCGATGATGGAGGCGGCACCGACGCGGTTCTCCACCAGCACCGGCTGGCTCCAGCGCTGCCCGAGACGCTCGGCCATGGCACGGGCCAGGATGTCGATGGCACCAGCGGCCGGCCAGGGCACAACGATGCGAACCGGACGCTGTGGCCAGACCGCGCTGGCGGGCGTGCCCTGGGCCAGGCTCATTGACGACCATGTTGTGAGCACCACAATCAACATGCCCAGCAGCGGCACCGACCGGCAGTCCGCAACATTCCGCAGCGACTTTCGAGAAATCATAAAAATCCTTTAAAATCAATAGGTTATATTATTTTTACCGAGGATTGACATCGTTAGGTCGCAAATCCGCTCGAACCCGCTCCACCTTGGGTTCGGCCCAGCTGCCGGTGACGTTGTAATCGAGCGCAAAAATCTGCCCGATCGGGTTCTGCAAAAAGCGCTGCAGCAGCGACAGCGGAATGCCGATCAGCGGATTGGCCAACGCCACGCCGGCCAGCGTCGCTACGCCCTCGCCTACCGAGGGCACCACCCGCATGCGCAGGTTTTGCGTCTCGCCGGCCAGGTCGATGGTGCCATTGAGGCTGACCGCCGCCGCCGAGCCCTTCATGTTGAAGTCGCTGGTGGTCAGCACGCCCTTGCTGATGGCGGCCGTGGCGTTCAGGCTTTCATAGGAGAAGCCCTCGCGAAACAGGTCGCGCACATCGAGCGTGATCAGCGATTGCAGCGATAGCACACCCAGCAGCTTGGCGATTCCCGGGTCGGCCTTGAGAAACTGCCCCTTCTCGGCCTGCAGGCTGACATTGCCAGTCAGCGTCGGGTAATCAATCACCTGCGGGCCGCCAGCCCAGCCCAGCCGCCCTTCGATCTTGGCGCTGCCGCCCTTGACGGTGTCGGCCATGCCAAAGCGCGCCAGAAACTGCCCAGAGTCGCTCACCTCGAGCTTGAGGTTGGTGACGATCGAGGGCTTGCTGGCCCAGCTCTGCCAGATGCCATCGAGCTGCAACTGGCCATCGCTATTGCTCAGCAACAGCTTTTCCAGCCGCCAGTCACGCCCCTGATTGACCGCCTGCAATTCCAGCCGGCCGAGCTTCTTGTTGCGCAACACCAGGTCCTCGGTCACCACATCCAGCGCCGGCAGTTCGCGCTGCGACTCGGGTCGCGCCGTGCCTTCACCCGGCGGGGTGTTATCCGGTATCTGCAAACGTTTCAGCCGCGCCACCACCCGGCCGCGTCCTTCCGGACGCCAAGTGAGCATGCCCTCGACTTCACGCGCGCTGAGCTGCGCCGTCCAGCTGCTCGACGCATTGGCGGTCACAGCTGCTGCTGCAGGGGGAACAGCAGCGGAAACGGCATTGGCGCGCAGCACCACTTCATGCAAGCGCTTGCCGATCACATCCAGCGTACCGACGCGCAGGTTGAGCGCGCTGAGCGACGGCAATGCCACCGCCGGCGTTGCGCCAGCCGAGGTTGCTGTCGCCGTCGAGGCGGTCACTGCCCCGGGGGCATCATCCATGACGCTCAGCCAGCGATTGACATCCAGCGCCGGCAGCGTGCCATTGACCTGGATGCCAGCCGCTGCCAGCGGCCACTGCGGTGCCTCGTTCAGTCCGACACTCAAGCGCTCCATCAACCAGCGCTGCCCGTCGCGCTGCCTGGGCAACAACAGATTGATCTGCCCCGGGGCGCGACCAATGGCCAGCGTGGTGAGGTCGCCACGCGCCGGCAAACGGGCATTGCCAAAGCGCTTGAGCGTTTCGGCATCGCTGGCATTGGTGCGCTCGATGCGCAGCGGCATGACCTCGTTGGCGGCCTTGCCCAACGGTGCGGGCAGATCGATCGCCACACCACGCAAATCCGAATCCAGCGTCAGCTCATAGGCACCACGTCGCACCAGCAGATTGCCGCGCCAGGGCAGCGTACCGCTCAGACGCGCCAGCTGCGGCATGTCCAGCAAGCGACGCAGTTCGCGCGTGGCGGCGTTGCCTTGGGCGCTGACCTGGATCGCGCCGTCGGCTCTGGTTTGCACCCCGACCGTGGCACTACCACCGAGCAACTGCGTCTGGATGCCACGTGCAGTGACGCTGCGCTCGGTGAAATCAAGTCGACCATTGATCTGGGCAAAGGCCGGCATGTCCGGGTCGAGTTGAATCTGGCTGCCGAGGAACTGCATGCCGCCGGCCACCGTAGTGGCCTCGGTCTTGGCCAGCGGGATACCCAGGCGCAGCGTCAGCCGGCCATCGCCACTGCCCCGCGCGCCCTCGGTGAAGCGCCCGATCCAGCCCGACACCGGGCTGAGCTCCAGATAGCGCAGGAACTCCTGCGTCGGGCCATCCACCTGACCTTCCACCCGAAGCTGCGGATTGTTCTGGAACAGGTCGGGAACACTGGCCACGACCGCACCCATGCGCGCACCCAGGATGCGACCGGCACGACTGCGGATCTCCATGCCGGGGCCGCTGAAACGGATGCTGCCGTCGACCGCTTCCAGCGCCGGCCAACGCTCATCAAAACGAAAGTCCACCTGCGCCAGCTGGGCCTCGATCAGGAACTGTCCATCGGCCGGCTTGCTGAAGGGAAAGCGCGCCAGATCTCCCTTCAAGCGCAGCTTGCCATCCTTGACCGCGCCGGCCTGAATCGCGCCCTGCAGGTACTCGCGCAGTGCGCCACCGATACCGGGAATGTAGCGACTCACCGCCACCGCCTGACCACGCGGAATACTGGCAGTCAGGTCGATCACCCCACTGCGCCCGGCCCTGAGCTCGTAGCTGCCCGAGAGCGCAATGGCAAGTTCCTCGTTCGCAGCCTTGAGGTCCTCCAGCCGGATCGTCAATGCCGGCGCGGCCAGCGTCCAGCCCAGCCGCCCCGACAGGCTGTCGACCGCCACCCCGCCGGCTGGCAGTACGTCCGGGATGTCCAGCATGGCAGCGCTGCTGTCTAGCTTGAGTAACCCGCCCTGTTCGTTAGCCTCGAGCGAGCCACT
>CAIPUP010000376.1 GCA_903868285.1 uncultured beta proteobacterium | reverse complement strand
CACCAGCATGCATGCCGACGTTGCGTGTCAGCCCTTCAAGCTTGGTCGCCAGCGCCCACAGTTCTGCAATCTCTTCTTCGTGTTCTATGCGCTCACGCATCGCAGGCTCTTTTTCCTGCGCCTCCTTGAGCGTGATACCCAACTCGTTCGGGATCAATTTGGCGAACTGGTCGACGAAATTGAAACCAAGATTCAGTACGCGGCCCACGTCGCGAATCACGGCTTTCGCAGCCATGGTGCCGAAAGTCGCAATCTGCGATACGGCATGCGCGCCGTATTTTTTCTTCACGTAATCGATAACGCGATCACGGCCTTCCTGACAAAAGTCGATATCGAAGTCAGGCATCGACACCCGCTCCGGATTCAGAAAGCGTTCGAACAGCAGGTCGTAGCGCAGCGGATCGAGATCGGTGATGCCAAGCGAATAGGCCACCAGCGAACCGGCGCCGGAACCGCGTCCCGGGCCAACCGGCACGCCGTTGCGCTTGGCCCAGTTGATGAAGTCGGCCACGATCAGGAAGTAGCCCGGAAAGCCCATCTGCACGATGGTGCCGACCTCGAACTTCAACCGCTCGGCGTAGCGCGGCAGTTGCGCCTGGCGCTGCTCGGCCTCGGGGTAGAGCACGCGCATGCGCCGCTCCAGTCCGGCCTCGGCCTCGGCCAGCAGGAACTGCTCCAGGCTCTGTCCCTCGGGGGTGGGAAAGTCCGGCAGGCGATTCTTGCCCAGCTCCAGCACCAGACTGCAACGCTTGGCGATCTCGACCGAATTGGCCAGCGCCTCGGGCAAGTCGGCAAACAACTCGGCCATCTGCTGCTGCGAGGTGAAGAAACTCTGCTCGGTGAACAGCCGCGGACGGCGCTGATCCGACAGCACATGGCCCTCGGAAATACATACCCGCGCCTCATGCGCGGTGAATTCCTCGGGCCGCAGGAACTGCACCGGGTGCGTCGCCACCACCGGCAGGCCGCAGCGTGCGGCCAGCGCCAGCGCCTTGCGTAGATGCGGTTCGCAGTGCGCTGCGCCGTGGCGCTGCAACTCCAGGTAATAGCGTCCGGGAAAACGCTGCGACCAACTCGCCGCCAGTTGTGCCGCGAGGTCGTCGCGGTCTTGCAGCAAGGCAACACCGACATCCCCATCGGCCGCGCCCGAAAGCGCGATCAGCCCGTCACAGGCCCCGGCGCTGAGCCAGTCCGGATCGACTTCGGCCCGGCCGCGGTGCTGGTTTTCCAGCCAGGCGCGAGACAGTAACTGACACAGCGAAAGGTAGCCGCTGTGGTTGCGCACCAGTAGCAACAGCCGGTGCGGCTTGTCGCGCTCGGCCCGGTTGGTGAGCCAAATATCGCAACCAATCAAGGGTTTGACGCCGGCAGCACGTGCCGCCTTGTAGAATTTGATCAGACCGAACAGATTGCCAAGATCGGTCAGCGCCAGCGCCGGCATGCCATCGGCCGCCGCCCGCGCCACGGCCTCGTCGATACGCACGATGCCATCGCTGATGGAGAATTCGCTGTGCAGCCTGAGATGGACAAACCGGGGATCGGACATTGATGCAACCGCAGAGGTGGAAGAAAATCTTACCATTGCGCACCAAAGCGCCAGCGTGGCTTTGTGCCCTGTTACTGCTGAGCCAGAGCGGGTCGGTGCTGGCCCAGGACGGCAAGGTATATCGCTATCGCAGTCCGGACGGCAAGATCACTTACTCCAACCGGCCACCCGCGCCGGGCGAACAGGCCGAGGTGGTGCCGGATCGGCTCAATAGCGCGCCCGGGGGCTCACCCGGGGGAGCCAGCAGCAACCCGAGTGCGGCAACGCCAGCCCCCGCCACCGCCGCTACCGCGCGCCGCGATGCCGCCGAGCGCGCACTGCGCGCGGCAGAACAGGCCCTGGTCCAGGCGCAACAAGCGCTGGCTGCGGGCGCAGAACCGCAGGATGGCGAACGGGTCGGCGGCAAGAGCGGACGCTCGCGCCTGAACAGCGATTTCTTTGATCGTCAGGGGCAACTGGAAAGCGCAGTGCGCGAGGCGCAGACGCGCGTCGATCAGGCACGCCGGCAGTACAACGAAGCGCGCTGAGCCCGCGCTAGACCACCAGCGCGTCGGGCTCGCTGCTATCGCTGGCTTGCACCACGCCGATGCGATACACCGTCTCGCCGGCCTGCTGCAACTGGCGCATGGCGACATCGGCCTCGCTGGCCGCCAGCACCAGCACCATGCCGATGCCGCAGTTGAACACCCGGTGCATTTCGTCTTCGGCCACATTGCCCTCGCGCTGCAGCCAGTCAAACAAGGGCGGACGCGGCCAGGACGCGGCCTCGATGCGTGCGCGCGTGCCGGGCGGGAACATGCGCGGCACATTACCCACCAGGCCGCCACCGGTGATGTGCGCCATGCCCTTGACCTTGCAGCTTTGCATCAGCTGCAGCACCGGCTTGACATAGATGCGGGTTGGCTCGATCAGACACTGCGCCAGGCTGCGGCCATGAAAGTCAGCCTGCAGGTCCGGTTGCGCCCGCTGCAGTATGCGTCGCACCAGCGAGTAACCATTCGAATGAATACCGCTGGAGGCCAGGCCGAGCAGCACATCGCCCGGGGCAATGCTGCGACCATCGATGATGGCGGCCTTCTCCACCACGCCCACGGCAAAACCGGCCAGGTCGTACTCGCCATCCGGGTACATATCGGGCATCTCGGCCGTTTCGCCGCCGATCAGGGCGCAACCGGCCAGCTCGCATCCCTGTGCGATGCCCTTGATGACCTCGGTGCCGACCTCGACATCCAGTCGGCCGCAGGCAAAGTAATCCAGAAAGAACAAGGGCTCGGCGCCCTGCACCAGGATGTCGTTGACACTCATCGCCACCAGGTCGATGCCGACCGTGTCATGCCGCTGCAACTGGAAGGCCAGTCGCAGCTTGGTTCCGACGCCATCGGTGCCCGAGACCAGCACCGGCTCGCGGTACTTGCGCGAGATCTCCACCAGCGCACCAAAGCCGCCGATACCGGCCAGCACCTCGGGGCGCATGGTGCGTCGGGCAAACGGCTTGATGCGATCGACCAGGCTGTCGCCGGCCTCCATATCGACGCCGGCATCTCGGTAAGACAAGGGGGATTTATCGTTCAACGCAGGCGTTCCAGGCAGGGGTTACCGCTAAAATCGGCGGCCTTCCATTCTATCCCGACGATTCCATCGCGAGCGACCGTACCCGATGCCTGCACGCCTGCTGACACCAGAAAACACCTTGTGGCTGCTTGTCGCTGCGCTGGGACTATGGCTGCTGCTTCAGCTCGGCCCGATTCTGTCGCCGTTTCTGATGGCCGCCATCCTGGCCTATGTGCTCAACCCGTCAGTGACCGCCATGCAGCGCCATGGCCTGGGCCGCACCCTCGGCGCGGTAGTGATGATCTGCGTGCTGCTGCTGGTGGTGCTGAGCCTGGCGCTGGTACTGGTGCCGCTCTTCGTGAAAGAAATCCGGCTGCTGGCCGAGCGCCTGCCGGGCTATCTGGATGAGCTCAACGGCCATGTTGCACCCTGGCTGGCGCAACGCCTCGGTTTGGCGGTGAGCTTCGACGCCGCCAGCGCCAAGACCCTGATTGCCGAGGCCTTGCACGGCAGCCAGGGCCTGGGCATGAAGCTGCTGGACTCGCTGCGTATCGGTGGCCTGAGCATCGTTGGCTTCGTCGCCAATCTGCTGCTGGTACCTGTGGTGTTGTTCTATCTGCTGCGCGACTGGCAACTGCTGCTGCAACGCCTGGACCGCCTGGTGCCGCGTCGCTGGCATCAACGTCTGCGCGGCATCAGCGGCGAGATCGATGCCGTACTGGCGGAATTCCTGCGCGGGCAGCTGGCGGTCATCCTGGTGATGAGCACCTACTACAGCCTGGCCCTGTGGCTCACTGGCCTGGACTTCTATCTGCCGATCGGCATTCTCACCGGCGTGCTGGTGTTCATTCCCTACGCCGGCATGCTCACCGGTCTGGCACTGGGTACGCTGGCGGCGTTGATGCAGTTCGGCACCGACAGCGGCCTGTACTGGGTGCTGTCGGCCTTTGCCATCGGCCAGGCGCTCGAGGGCATGCTGGTCACACCGTGGCTGATCGGCAATCGCATCGGCCT